>NZ_JBBKBU010000021.1:0-42036 GCF_037892835.1 Peptoniphilus sp. HCN-40583 | reverse complement strand
GACCTCCTGCGGGAGGTCTTTTTTTGTATGAGAAAACCCCCGGTTTCGCACTGGGAGTAATAGAATTAAGGAGAACACTTAATCACTATTTCAGTGAAATATGTACTTCTTAATTCTTTTTTTAAGGAAAAATTAAGAGAAAGGGGGTAAAAATGAGGAATTTTGAAAAGATAACAGCACTCTATGAGAGATTAAGTCGTGATGATGAACTGCAAGGAGAAAGCAACTCTATCATCAATCAGAAAAAAATATTGGAAGAATACGCAAGCAAAAATAACCTGTCAAACATTATTCACTTTACAGATGACGGAATCAGCGGAACACAGTTTGACAGACCGGGATTTATGGCAATGATGAACGGAGTCAATCAAGGTAATATCGGTTGTATCATCGTAAAAGATATGAGCAGACTTGGCAGAGATTATCTCAAAGTCGGTCAATGTATGGAAATACTAAGACAGAAGGGAGTAAGGCTAATAGCCATCAACGATAATGTAGATAGCTTTTACAGAGAAGATGATTTTACCCCCTTTAGAAATATCATGAATGAATGGTATGCAAGAGATAAATCAAGAAAAATACAATCGACTTTCAGGTCAAAAGGCGAAAGTGGGAAACATACTGCAAGTACACCGCCTTATGGCTATATCAAAGATGAAAAAGATAAAAACAAATGGATAGTAGATGAAAAAGTAGCTGAAGTAGTAAGACGAATATTTAATATGACCATGCAAGGTAATGGTCCGTATCGAATAGCAAAGATATTGGAGAGTGAAAAGGTAGATATACCCGCCTATCATCAACAGAAATTGGGATATGGACTACATCAAAGCAAAAATTTTGAACATCCTTATCGTTGGTGCAGTTCTACCATTGCAAGTATCTTAAAGAAAAAAGAATACTTAGGTCATACAGTCAACTTCAAAACAAGAAAGCATTTCAAGGATAAGAAAAGTAAATATGTATCCGAAGATAACTGGCTGATATTTGAAAATACCCACGAAGCAATCATAGACCAAGAAACCTTTGATAATGTGCAAAGGATAAGAGGAAATGTAAAAAGGTATCCTGATGGTTGGGGTGAATATCACCCACTGACAGGACTAATGTATTGTGCTGAATGTGGTAGTAAGATGTATGTTCATAGGACAAATAATTACAAGAATATCCCTTATTACAATTGCAGTAATTATAAGAAAGTACCTTGCGGAACGCTATGTCCATCAGCTCATAGGATAAAAGCAGAAGTAGTCATAAACCTTATCCAAGAAATATTAAAAGATATAAAAAATTATCTTGATGAAGATAATGAAGCATTTATTCACTCCATTCAAAATGAAATGGAAGAAAAGGAAAAGGCACATATAGAAAAGAAAAAGATAAGATTAACAGAAAGCCAAAACAGGCTTCAAGAGCTGGAACGATTGATGTGCAGAATTTATGAAGATATGATTTTAAATAAGATACCGAATAATCGCTATGAAATTTTAAATAACCAATATGAAACTGAGCAACTCACGTTAAGTAAAGAGATTAGAGACTTAGAGCTTGTAATATCAAGATATGAAATGGAAACAGATAAGGCAAGAAAATTCATATCCCTTATTAGTCGTTATGAAAACTTTGATAATCTCACAAACACAATGATAAATGAGTTTGTAAAGAAGATAATCATTCATGAAAGAGATAGGAAAGGCAGTCAAACATCAAAGCAAAAGATAGAAATATATTTTAACTTCATAGGAAATTATGAAGTGCCAAAAGAAGAGTTAAGCGAAGAAGAACGATCAAAACTTGAGGAAGAAGAACGAAAAATTAAAGAGAGAAGAGACAGACTTCATCAAAATTATCTAAAGCGTAAAGCAAATGGAAAACAACAGGAGTATGAGGAAAGGTATAAGGAAAGGAGAGAACAGAAAAAACAGGAGAAGCTAAAGAGTTTAAGAAAAGACTATGAAAAAGCATAAAATAACAAGATTAAAATCGATTGACAATTTGTCAGTTTAGATGTATTATATAAATAATAGGAGGTATAAAATGAGAGATGTAAAAGAACCTGAAATACGACGTGCAGAGATTATGGATGCTGCAATGATACTCTTTATGGAGAAAGGATATACTAATACAACAACTCAGGATATAGTTGATAAAGTAAATATATCAAGAGGGTTGTTATATTATCACTTTAAGAATAAAGAGGATATCTTATATTGTCTTGTAGAACAATATTCAGATAGACTACTGAAAGATATTTATATTATTGCTTATGATGAAGATAAAACTGCCATAGAAAAAATCAGATCTTTTATAGATGTCACAATTATATCTTCAGAAAATATTTCAGCAGAGGGTACAGTGCTACAAAAAACAATTGACCTTAAAGAAAATCAATATATGATAGATAAGTTATCCCATAAGCTTGTTGAAAAACTGACAATATATTTTGAAAAGATTATAAATCAAGGAATAATGGAAAGAGTTTTTTCTGTAAAATATCCATTAGAAACAGCAGAGTTGCTTATGACAGCTTATGTTTTTGTTTCAAATAACATAAGTATAAGATATTTAAAGGAAGAACCTGTTGATAACTACTTAAATGCATTTAAGATAATGCTTGAACAAAGCTTAAATACGAAAAAGCTCTTTAGTAATTAAAAAAGAATAGAATGTTTGCAAGGAGAATAATTTGCCGATAGCTGCTGATACACAAGTTATCGGTTTTATTTCAAGGAATAACTGACAAATTATCAATGGAGGTGGAAATTATGTTAGAGATAAAGAATTTTAGTAAATTCTATGGGAACAAAAAGGCTGTTGAAAACTTATCCATTTCAGTACAGTCTGGAGATATTTATGGATTCATTGGTGCAAATGGAGCCGGAAAAACTACAACGATAAAAGCGGTAGTTGGAATTCATGATTTTGAGAATGGAAGTATAACGATTGACGGGCATTCTATTAAAGAAGAGCCTGTTATTTGTAAGAAAATAATGGCATACATTCCGGATAATCCGGATTTATATGAACATCTGACAGGATTTCAGTACATCAATTTTATTGCTGATTTATTTGAAGTTTCTACTGAAATACGCAGAGAAAGAATTCAGAGATACGGCGATTTATTTGAAATGACGAAACATCTTTCGGGAATGATATCTTCGTATTCACATGGCATGAAGCAAAGAACGGCGATTATTTCTGCACTGGTGCATTCTCCAAAGTTACTAATTTTAGATGAACCTTTTGTTGGACTTGATCCGAAAGCAACTTTTCTACTAAAGAAAATAATGCACGAATGCGTATCAGATGGAGGAGCTATTTTCTTTTCAACACATGTATTGGATGTTGCAGAAAAATTATGTAATAAAATTTCAATTATAAAAAATGGAAAGTTAATTGCGAGCGGAAATACAGAAGAAGTCAAAGGCAATAAATCTTTGGAAACTTTTTTCATGGAGGTGCAGGATAATGAGCAAAATTTGGATACTAATTAGAGCACAATTGATAAATTTCTTTCCGATCAACGAAATGAAAGAGCCGGGAAATAAAAAACAAAGTTCAATTGTTATTGCAAGTTTTGGAATAATAACTCTTGCTATATTTTTCTTTGTTTATAATATCATAACAGCCAAAACATTGGTACAACTGGGACAGCAGGAGTTGATACCGGCATATATGGTATCGGTATCAAGCTTTGCAATGTTATTTTTGACAATATTTTATTCGAATGGGATTTTATTTGGCAGTCGTGATATGGAAAATCTTTTGTCATTGCCTGTAAAAAGTTCGGATATTATAAGCAGCAAGTTTATGTTTATGTATTTATTGAATTTTTTAATAGGATTGATGTTTATGCTTCCGGGGGGAATTGTTTGGGTGTTAAACGGAAGTTTAAATGCATTACAGATTATATTGTATTTTACTTCCATAATTTTTGTTCCGTTGATACCTATGTGTATAGCAGCATGTATGGGAATCATTATTGTTGTTGCTTCATCTTTCTTTAAGAGAAAAAATGTTATTGCTTTAATTTTTTCATTTGCAATGATAGGGATAATTGGATATATTGCAGTGTCAGCTATGAAATCAGGTAATGAAAATAGTATTGGGATTATGCTTTCTAAGCAAATTACCGGATTGTACCCGTTATCTAAGCTATTTATGGAATACTATAATTTTCCAATTTACATTGGAGTAGGATTATTTATTGTTCTTTCAATAGTATTTTTTTATATATTTGCCAAAGTGGTTTCATTGAAGTATGGGTTGCTTAATACTCTTGCTAAAACAACAACAAGATATTCTGACAACAAAAATTCGAATAATAGAAAATCAGTATTTTTTGCCCTATATAAAAAAGAAATGGGACTGTTTCTAAATTCATATATGGCAGTATTGAATGCAGGTCTTGGTGTAATACTTTTATGTGTTTTCAGCATATTTCTTCTTTTTAATTCTTTACAACAAATAGGGGAATATTCGGGAATCGAAAATGTTAATGAATATCTTTCAAATTTTGCTCCGATGTGTATTGCTTCAATGTTTTTACTTAGTTGTCCGGCAGCATTTTCCATATCTTTAGAAGGTAAAAATGTTTGGATTTTGCAAAGTTCTCCTATTAGGGTAAAAACGATTTTAAATTCTAAGATTGCAGTAAATCTTACGCTTCATTTAATTGGATATATTGTTTCTGTGTTTATATTTTTGCTAAAGCTTGATATGGAAATTATTCAAACCATCAGCTTAATAATTGTTCCTATTTGTTATTCCATTTTTATAACAGTGATTGGAATTTCTTTGAATAAAAAATTCCCTAACTTTGAATGGGAAAGTGAGATGATGATAGTAAAACAGAGTATGCCTGTTATTTTATCTGCAATTATTGGAATGGCTGCATTAGTTATACCAATTCTTTTCCATTGGTTTTTGCATTTTTCTATAGTACCTACATTATTGGGAGTAGCACTTATTTTGCTCGTTATTGCGGGTGGCGTTTATATAAAAACTTGTAGATTAAATTTTTAGTTTAAGGAGGAGATGTTCTATGAAAAAAAGATTTTTAAAAGATGTATTGGTGTTGATAGGGATAATGTTTGTAATATTTATTGTTTGCATATTTCTCCCAGAGAAAATTCCTGTTCATTTCAATGCAAAAGGAATCCCCGATATGTTTGCTAATAAATATTATCTTCTATTTGCTGCGGTTATTCCATATTCTGCATATTGGAAATTCGTACGAGGAAGAAAAAACAGGAAAAGCTAAAGGTTTTGAAAAGAGCAGGGATACCGGGAAAAGAATATGAGCGTATTAGCAATAGCTAATAGTGATCGAATAGTATGTAGGTAATTCGAAAAATTTCAAAATAGAATTGACATTGTTTGCGAAAGGTAGTACAATCTATTTAGAAATAAATCGAAATAGTTTTATGACGAGCATTAAAATAGATTAGAAGAGGTAAATTTAGTGGGATTTCCGAATACATTTAAAGCATTGGCAGATCCTGTGAGGCGTGATATTTTACTTTCCTTAAAGCAAAAATCACTTACAGCGGGAGAAATTGCTGAAAAATATGATTTATCTAACTCAACCATATCTTATCATTTATCCTTACTAAAAAAGGCAGAGTTGGTAACAGAGAGAAAGTACAAGAATTTCATATACTATGACATAAATATATCCGTATTTGAGGAAATGATAATTTGGTTATCACAGTTTCAAGGGGTGGAAAATGAAGAATAAAAAATGGTATGTGGTAATAATACTGCTTAGTTTTTCGGCAAGTATCTATCTATTAACTACTGGAAACCGAGAAATTGGTTTTTATAAGTTGTATATATTACCAATAATAGTTTCAGCATTTAGCATAGGCTTAGACATTATAGGTGGAAGACTTGCGAAAAAGGATAGGCTGCCACATAAATTAATATTGCCAATTGCAATGAGCGTTCCTGTGCTATTTGCCATATCACAATATGGGAAGTATATTCTTGATCAATCGAATGAAAACTATACTCAGGAAATAATGCATGTATTAGTAGCTTTAATTATTATCGCAGTTGGAAATTATTTGCCTAAAACAAAGCCAAGTCGGTTTATAGGTCTAAAATTTTTCTGGCTTTTAGATAAACCTGTACTATGGTTTAAAGTGCATAGGTTGGCAGGTTATTTGTGGATTTTATCTGGAGTTTTGATGCTCTCTTTTGGAGTTTCAAATAAATGGTTTTGGATAGTGGGTTATGCAACGCTGCTATATGTCATTCCGTTGATATATTCCATTGTGTTATTAAAAAAAAGAAAAGGAGGAGAAAAATGAAATCATCAAAGATTAAGCACCTGATTATCAGTAGTATTTTATGTTTAGCCACAGTTGGCATTTTCTTGGTATTTGGTAAAAATTTACCTGATGTAGTACCGGTACACTGGGATTCATCTGGAAATGTTAATGGTACGATTGCTAAAACTTATTTAACTTACGGAGCTCCATTTGCATATTTACTTATTAACTTTATTGCATTTGCGAAGTTTCAAGGAAGTGAAAAAGCAACATGGAAATACTATCTTGTACCATTAAGTGTAATAGCAATTAGTTTCTTGGTAATATTTTTAGCTTTGAGATAAGAACATAGTGCAGAGTAAAATAGCTCCAGACAGATTATTCTGCTGGGGCTATTTTTAGGAGGAATTATGCTGAAAATAAGTAATTTTTCGAAAACCTATAGTAATGGTTATGTTGCAATTGCTAACTTAAATTTAACAGTAGAAGCGGGTGATATATATGCTTTTATTGGCTCTAATGGTTCAGGTAAGACATCAACTATAAAGGCTATCGTGGGAATCCATGATTTTGATGGTGAAATCATTGTTAACGGTAAAAAAGTAAACAGAAAAAATGAAGTTTATAAAAAAGATATTGCTTATATACCGGATAATCCGGATGTATATGAAAACTTGACAGGATTTCAATATGCCAATTTTGTATCTGATTTATACGAGGTCGAAAAAAATATAAGAGAAGAAAAGTTAGAATATTTCTCAAACTTGTTTGAAATGAAATCCTTTCTAAACAATAGAATTTCATCCTATTCACATGGGATGAAACAAAAAATTGTAATTATCTCAGCATTGATTCATTCCCCTAAGTTATTAGTAATGGATGAGCCTTTTGTGGGATTAGATCCTAAATCATCATATTTACTAAAAGAAGAAATGAGAAAATTAGCGAGAAATGGTGGAGCAATTTTCTTTTCAACACATGTTTTAGAAGTTGCAGAAAAGTTGTGTAATAAGATTGCCATGATAGATAATGGACATTTGATTGTTGAGGGGGAAACAACAGAAATATTAAAAAATTCTGATGGATTAGAGCAATATTTTATGGAGATGATTAAAAAATGAAAAATACTATCATACTTGTAAAAAATCAAGTTATTAATCTCCTTAATATCGGAAACGAAGAGAGAAATAAAAAAGAAACATTGATATATACTTCATTAAGTTTATTTTCTGTATTTTTGTTGGTTTGTTTGTATAATTTTTTTTCAATAAAATCGATTATAGAAATGGGTTTATATAAGTATGCTGTATCATATGGGGTCTCCATATCATTTTTCTTTGTGGTTTTAGCAACGATTTTTAAAAGTAATTCTATTTTCTTTTATAACAAAGACTTTGAAATGCTTAGTTCTTTCCCGATAAAAAAATCTGAAATCATTGCAAGTAAGTTTTTTATACTATATTTAATAGATTTAATTATATGCGAAAGCATATTGTTACCGGATGTGATGTTATTAGTATTTAAACAATACATCTCAATTGAGCTATTTTTTATTTTTTTAGTAACAAGCATAATTATCCCTATCATCCCTATGTGTGTAGCTTCTGGCTTGGCGATTTTAATTGAGATATTAGGTAGTTTATGTAAAAGAAAAAATATTGTGAACATCACATTATCATTTTTGCTTTTCATGGGATATTTTATAGTTATATCAATAAATCGTGGGGCGAAATATTCAGCGTTAGAAAAAATTATTGAGAATAAACTTATAAAAATATTTCCTTTTGCAAAGCTATTTTATATCGGAGAAAGTTTACAAATTAGACTTGTTATTTTCTTGTTGATTTCAGTTGCGATATTTAGCTTGTATTTCACTTTCTCAATGAAAAATTACGATAAAATACATCTGTTTCTAAATAGAAGTTTTCAAGGGAAAAGAGATGCTAACTTAACTATTAAGATAAAGACACCATTTAGGGCGTTGTTTGAAAAAGAATTTAGACGGTATTTAGGCTCAAGTATTTATGTGATAAATACTTCTTTGGGCATTATGATTTTGTGTTTTGTATCGTGTGGATGTATTCTATTTGGAATTTCTAATATAGAAAATCTGTTTGGAATAAGCTCATTGGAATTGATCCTTACTCAATATGGTTCATTGTTTATTGCTTCATTTTTAATAATGTCTTGCACTACATCATCGTCCATATCATTGGAAGGCAACAACCTATGGATATTGCAATCATCACCAGTGTCTATTGCAAAAGTTGTAAATAGCAAAATAGCAGTAAATATCTTAATACACTTTATAGGATATTTTTTCGCAGTTACAATGATTTTCTTGAAAGTTAAATTAAATGTGATTCAAATGATTTTGGTATTGGTTGTTCCGATATGTTACTCGTTATTTATTTCTGTAGTAGGTCTTTATCTAAATATGCGGTATATGAAACTAAAATGGAGTGATGAGATAAGTGTAGTTAAGCATAGTACAGCAGCCATACTAACAAATCTTATTGCAATCTTGATGATTGCAACACCTGTTACTATGATGATTTTTTTAGAGTTGTCATATCAAACGATTATGTTCGTATTATGCAGCTTAATGTTGATTATTTGTTGGAAATTGTATAGAGATAGCTTATCTGTAAAGTTTTGCAAGTGATGTAAAGAAAACACCTATGAACGAAAAATAAAATTAAATATAGAGATAAATGAATGGAAATTTATGAGAGGATGAGATTTTTGAAAAATTTAACTTTTAATAGGCAAATAACAATTGGAATTATTTGTATGTTTTTAGGGTTTATTATAAGCAGTGTTACAGATGTTAAATGGTTTTCTAATATTGGAGCATGTCTTTTTGGATTGTTTTTTGTTGTAAATCCAGTAGAACCTGAAAACTATAAAGGATATTCTAATTTAAAAATTTGGATTAGAATGACTGGGATATTAATAATGGTGTTAGGTGCTATTACTCATTTTAATTGGTAGTTAACTATCAGTTTGTTTAACTAATAACTAAATAATGGCTAACGAGAAAAGCAGTAGATCAAAAAGGTTTACTGTTTTTTCTTTGCTCAAAATTAGAAAGAGAGGAAAATAGAAAATGAAAAAAGAAAATACATTACAAGAAGTACAAATAGAAATTGATGAGCTTGAAGAAGAAAAAGAAAGTTACGAAATCCAGTTACTACAACTTAAAAATAGAGAAAAAATGTTAGTCAAGTTGGCAAATGAAAAGGAACGAAAAAGAAGAAATCACAGGCTTATAGGTTCAGAAACAGCGTCTACAAGGCGTTCGAGGAAATCAAGAGGACAAAAAGCGTTGCAATCTGGCACCAGTGCAACATCTTGTAACATCTTGCAACATTTTGCAACAAAACTGCAACGGAGATATAGAGATAGAGAATGAGATAGATATAGAGTTAGAAAAAGAGGGGGAGATGGAAAAAATATCTCCCTCTTTTTATGGAGAATATAAAAATGTTTCCTTTGAAGATTATGACAAGGGTGAACACTTGTAGACTTCTCATAAGTCGGTGGAAAGGTGTTTTTAGAGCGTTAATGATAAAATAGGTATGAGACACTATGGCTGAAGTAATAAACAAGCCTTAAAATGTATTTATCCCCAAAATGTACTTTGAGTTATAAACAATCTAATAAATTTAATCATATGAGGAAAATAAATTTTACTTAGCGAGGCGTTTTGGAATATAAGTAAAACATATAGTTGAAAATTTTACTTAAAACCGTTATACTTATTCTAAGTAAAATGGATTTGACTTAGGAGGTGATATTTTGAGATTAGAAAACAATAGACCTGGACAGCTAAAGAGAATGCAAAGTGATTACGAATGCTCTGTTCCACATAATTTAAAAGATATAAAATTAAATCTTGATAGTGAAATAAATGCTTTAATCAATAAAGCGTATTTATTACTGGGAAGGTTAGATGGTATGGCAATAACTCTTCCAGATATTGATCTATTTGTGTCTATGTATGTTCAAAAAGAGGCTGTTATAAGTTCTCAAATAGAGGGAACACAAGCTTCTCTTGTTGATGTGCTGCAAAAAGATAGGGGAAGCGAAAAGATAAAGGATACTGAAGAAATTGTAAACTATATCAAAGCAACTCATTACGCATTTAAAAGGCTGAATGAATTGCCATTATGTATGAGGTTGATTAAAGAAACCCACTCGGTTCTCTTGTCTAATGTTAGAGGAGAAGAAAAAATGCCGGGTGAATTTAGAAAATCACAAAATTGGATTGGACATGCAGGTTCAACCATAAAAAATGCAAGTTTCATTCCTCCTGCACCTGATGAAATGGATATTTGCCTTAGTGATTTAGAAAAATATATACATGAAGATAGTGATATTTCAAACTTAATAAAGATAGCTCTCATTCATTATCAATTTGAAACGATACACCCATTTTTAGATGGAAATGGAAGAATGGGTAGACTACTCATAATATTATATTTAAGAGAGCAAGGTTTGATTGAATATCCGGTTTTATATCTGAGTTATTTTTTCAAGAAAAATAGAAATAGATATTATGAACTTCTTAACAATATCCGTATTAAGGGGGAATTTGAAGAATGGATTAAATTTTTTATAAATGGAATTTGTGAAATATCGGAAGATGCAATTACTTCCATCCAAAAGATTGTTGAGCTTAAAAAGAACGATATGGAGAAAATTCGACAGTTTTCAAGCGGTAATATTTCAAATCTTCTTTTGGTATACGAATATCTATTGAAACACCCTTTTGTAGAAGCGGAGGATATTAAAAATTTAGTGAATGTCAGTAAACCTACTGTCAATAAACTTTTAGATAATTTAATGGATATGGAAATATTAGAACTTGTAGAAGATAAAAAAAGGTACAGACAATATGTATATAAAAAGTATGTAGATATTCTTTCAGAGGGAACAATGCTGTAAGAATAAAAACTTAAAAGAATAAAACTATTTAAGGCGATTAGAAAAGCTAAAAATTCTAATCGTTTTTTTGATTGCAACAAACAGGAGAGAAACTATATGCACGAAAACAGAAATGAACATAATACAGGAACAAAGACTATAAAAAAGATTGGGAAAGGAACTTATGAGGTTGTTGTCCATTTTAATGAAAATGCGACTGAAACCATGCAAGATAAATTGAAAAGGATAATGCTTAGAGAAATGGAGAGGGAAAAACATCAAAAAGACGATAAAAATGATTAGAAAGTCCTTGACAAGTTGTTACTGGAAGGGCGAAACCATATTTTAGAAAGAAAAGCTTGGGAAAATAAAAAATCCGCCGGCGGCAATCGCCAACGGATTTTTTATAAATAGACTTATTTAACAGCTTCGGTTAAAACTTCGCCTAAGCGCTTAATGCCTTCTTCGATTTTTTCTTCGGACATGCAGCTGTAGTTCAGGCGGAAGTGGTTTTCTTCCGGGCTGTCGGGATAGAAAGCGCCGCCGGGTACGAAAGCAACTTTCTTTTCAATGGCCTTAACAGCGATGTCGCGGGCATTTAAGTGTTCGGGAAGGGTTACCCATAGGAAGAGGCCGCCTTCGGGGTTGGTGAAGGAAACTTCTTTCGGGAAGTATTTCTTCATGGCTTCGACCATGATGTTTTTACGGTTGCCGTAAACCTTGATGATTTCGTCGATGTGTGCTTCCAAGTCGTTGTCGTCGAGGAATTGAGCCAAAATCATTTGCGTCGTGGTCGAGGTTTGAAGGTCGGCACCTTGTTTAACCATGTTGAACTTTTCGAGTACTTCTTTGGCTGCGTTGAACCAACCGACGCGGATACCGGGGCTGAAGATCTTGGAGAAGGTACCCATGAAGATAACGCGGTCTTCGGTGTCTAAGCTGCGAAGAGAGGGTTGAATTTCGCCTTCGAAACGTAATTCGCCGTAGGGGTTGTCTTCAAGAATCATGACGTCGTATTTGTTTGCCAATTCGATTAAACCTTTGCGGCGTTCCATGGTCCAGGTTTTGCCGGAGGGGTTTTGGAAGTCGGAGATGACATAGATGAATTTGACATTGTCATGGCTCTTTAATTGGTTTTCCAGTTCTTCAAGAACCATGCCGTCTTCATCGAGGGGTACTTGAAGGAATTTGGGTTCGTAAGCCTTGAAGGCGTTCAATGCGCCTAAGTAAGTAGGACTTTCAACGACGATGTAATCGCCCGGATCGATAAAGATTCTGGCCATAAAGTCCAGACCTTGTTGGGAACCGGACAGAACTTGAATGTCATCGGCTTCAACGTTTTTAACGCCGACTTTATTCATGCGGGTAATGCAGTGTTCTCTCAAGCGTTTGTAGCCGTCGGTGGGGCCATATTGAAGGGCTGCGGCGCCGTTTTCTTTCATAACCTTGTTTTCAGCTTCGATCCATTTGTCAATGGGGAATAATTCAGCTGCGGGAAGACCGCCGGCGAAAGAGATAATACTCGGGTCAGCCGTTAAAGCGAGAAGCTCACGGATTTCAGACGCTTTCAGATTGTCCATTCTTTTTGCAAATTTAGGCATTAAGAACTCCTTTCATCGTAGAAAAATTGCGTGGTAACGTTTTACAGAATTATTGTATATCGTACATTGTTGAAAGTCAATGATGTTGTATGGCCCGAAATGTAACAGACCCGGTAAAAGCCGTGATGGCGGGCATAATAAAGAAAAAAATCTTTAATAGGGACGGGGCTTTTGATGACAAACGTATCATCGAGGGCGGACGAAAATCTCACGGAAATAAACGGCCTGTCGGCAAAAAAATTCCCCCGACAAGGCGGGGGAAGGGTTATTGCTTCATAAAGGCCAAGGCGGCCGTCACTTCGGCGTCAATGCCCCAGGCCAGGGCCTCTTCGTCGGGGAAGAATTGGGGCGTGTGAATGGCGTGGCGTTCCTCGCCCGGTTTTTTTACGCCCAGGTTCAGGAAGGTGCCCGGTGCTTTTTGCAGGTAGTAGGCGAAGTCTTCCGCGCCCATGGTGGGGGTGGGAAGGGCGACGACGGAGCCCTCGCCCCAGGCCGCCTGAAGGGCCCCTGCCACGATTTCCGTGGCCTTTTCGTCGTTAATAAGGGGAATGTAGCCCTTGATGATTTCCACGGTGCAACTGCAGTCGTGGGCCTCGGCGGTGGCGGTGGCCATGTGGGTGAGGCCGCGGCGCAGGGCATCGCCGTTGGCCACCGTGTCGGAGCGAATGGTGCCTTCCAGGATCATCTCATCGGGAATGATGTTGTGTTTGTTGCCGCCGTGAGCGGCGCCGATGGTAATGACCGCCGGAGTAAAGGGGGAAACGTGGCGGGCCACAATGCTTTGCAGGGCCACGATGACGTGGCCGCCGCAGACAATGGGGTCCACACAGCGCTCGGGATTGGCCGCGTGGCCGCCCTTGCCCCTTAAGGTGATTTTAAAGTCTTCCACGCCGGCGTACATAAAGCCGGGGCGCACGCCGACGGTGCCTACATCCAGGAAGGGGGAGACGTGGAGGCCTGTGACGTAATCCACGCCGTCCATGACTCCTTCTTTGACCATGACTTCGGCGCCGCCGTCTTTTTCCTCATTAGGTTGAAAGATCAGGCGAATGGTGCCGGGAAAATCCCGGTGCGCGGCGAAGTAAATGGCCGTACCCAATAGGGATGCCATGTGCATGTCGTGGCCGCAGGCGTGCATGACGCCGTCGTTTTCCGAGGCGAAGGCAAGGCCTGTGGCTTCCTTCAGGGGCAGGGCGTCCATATCGGCGCGAATGGCTACCACGGGGCCTTCTTTTGCGCCCTTGATGTCGCCGTGAAAGCCGCCGTTTGTGTAGTTGTGTACGGGGATCGAAAGATCCGCCAGCACCCCCTGAATGTAGCGGGCCGTTTCCACTTCTTCGCCGCTTAGTTCCGGATGGGTGTGGAGATGGCGGTAGTGGGCTTTTGCCGCCTCCGCCGCCCGTAGAATGTCTTTTTTCATTGTATTACCTCACCAGTCCGCCGTAAATTTCCGACCGCCGCTCGTTGTAGAGATCGAACATGGCCTTGGCTTCGTCTACCTTGTTTAAATCCAGATCCACGGTGTGGATGCATGCCTCTGTGCCCGTCATGAGCACTTCCTCCCCCATGGGATCGTAGATGCAGCTGCCTCCGCCGCCCATGGCGTGGTAGTCGGCAAGCTTCGTGCAGTTCACCGACACGACGAAGCATTGATTTTCCACGGCCCGTGCCCGAGCGAAGAGGTGCATGTGGGGGATGCGTGAAAAGCCCCAGGCCA
Organism: Peptoniphilus sp. HCN-40583; assembly: GCF_037892835.1. Taxonomy (NCBI): domain Bacteria; kingdom Bacillati; phylum Bacillota; class Tissierellia; order Tissierellales; family Peptoniphilaceae; genus Peptoniphilus; species Peptoniphilus sp. HCN-40583. The sequence goes on along the minus strand of NZ_JBBKBU010000021.1, from coordinate 27,514 downwards.
TGGGAACGAAGAGAATTTTTGCCCGCCCCATGACGGCGAGGCGCACCCACTCGAGCATGCGCAAATCGAAGCAGGTGACGATGCCTGCCCCCACGCCGTCTAATTCGAAGGCGAGGTTTTTCTCCCCCGGGGTGAAAAGTTCTTTTTCCGCCCCGATGGGGAAGAGATGGGCCTTGTCGTAGGTGCCTAAAAGGGCACCGTTGCGGTCGTAGATAAAGGCACGGTTCGCCCGACGGCCCTTATCCCACACGGTGAGGCTCCCCGCCACGAGGTTGACGCCGTGGGCTGCGGCAAAGGCCGACAGATCCCGGCACAGGGCTTCTTCCATGTAATCGTCGTCGGCTGAAAACTTATCCGGATAAAAGCCCGTGTTCCACATTTCCGGGAGTACGATCACATCGGGATCATCTTTTAATGCCGATTCCATGGCGTGGAAAATCGTCTTTCGATTTTCCTCCATGAGCATGGGGCCGATGGGGGCCTGAATAACAGAGACTCTCATGCCCGTGCGTGTAAGTGTTTTTCCAGAATTTGAATGGCGTTTAATGCGGCGCCTTTGCGAATGTTGTCGGCGACGACCCAAAGATTTAAGCTGTTTTCGCAGGAATCGTCTTTGCGGATGCGGCCGACGAAGACCTCATCTTTGCCTTCGGCATTGATTTGAAGGGGATAGATAAGGTTCTTCACATCGTCTTGAAGGATGACGTCGTCCATGGCTTCGTAGGCGGCGCGGAGTTTGTCCAGGTCGATGGGCTTTTCGCAGGTGACGTTAATGGAAATGGCGTGGGCGCCTTTTACCGGCACCCGTACGGCAGTGGCGGTCACGGCCAAATCCGGGCGGTGGAAAATCTTTTTCGATTCATTGACCATCTTCATTTCTTCCTTGGTGTAGCCGTCGTCCAGGAAGTCGTCGATGTGGGGAAGGCAGTTGAAGGCAATGGGGTAGGGATAAAATTCCGGTGCTTCGCCCTTGACGCCCTTTTCCAAATCGGCAATGCCCCGCACGCCGGAGCCGCTGACGGCTTGGAAGGTGGTGTAGACGATTCGCTTCATTTTGAAGAGGTCTTCCACAGGCTTTAATGCCACCACCGATTGAATGGTGGAGCAGTTGGGATTGGCAATAATGCCCGCCTTGTCAGAAATGTCCCCCGGGTTGATTTCCGGAACCACCAAGGGAATGCCGTCGACCATGCGGAAGTGGGAGCTGTTGTCGATGACAATGGCCCCCGCTTCGGCGGCGACGGGGCAAAACTTCGCGGCCAAATCCCCGTCCAATGCACTGAGGACATAGTCGAACTTGCCTTCTCTCAAGGCTTCTTCCGTAAGCTCTTCGATGACGTGTTCTTCACCATTAAAAGTAAAGGTCTTTCCCGCACTGTTTTTCGATGCAAACATGGAAAGTTCCAGGGGGAGTTTCCTTTCTTCTAAAATACTGCGCATGGTTTGGCCTACAAGCCCGGTCGCGCCTAAAATAGCTGTGCGATAGATCGTCATAATAAACCTTCTTTCTTATGAATGAGCAATGTTTTTCTTGACTATAGCAAAAACACTCTAGTATAGTCAATTCATAAAATGAAGAGATGAAAAGAAAGGGGAAAACATGAAACTGGCACTAATCGGATTCGGCACCGTGGGTCGCGGCGCCTACGACATTTTAAAGGATCGCAAAGAGGTTTTGGAGAAGACCGTGGGCCCTGTGGAAATCGCCTATGTGGTGGCCTCTGATCGCAGCAGAAACACCTTGGAGCTTGAAATCGACGAGCCCGTGGTCACGGCCAAGGAATACGACGAGGTCCTGGCTGAGGTAGACTGCATCGCCGAAGCCACCGGCGCCATGGACATGGCCTACGACTACATGCGCAGGGCTTTGGAAAAAGGCGTCGGCGTGGTGACCGCCAACAAGGCCTGCGTCAGCGCCCACTACGAAGAGCTCGTGGCCCTATCGGAAAAAACCGGCGCGCCCTTCTTGTTTGAAGCGGCCGTCGGCGGGGGCATTCCCGTCCTTACGCCCCTTCGGGCCCTGTGCCTTCAAAACGACATTCTGGATGTGAAGGGCATTTTAAACGGCACCTGCAACTACCTTTTAAACGCCATGTTTAAAGACGGCGCCGATTACAAAAACACCCTCGCCCTGTGCCAAGAGCTGGGCTATGCCGAGCAAGACCCCACCGACGACGTGGAAGGCTACGACACCCGCAGAAAGCTCCACCTCTTAATCGAAATGGCCTTTGGCCACGTGGACGGCGACGCCATTCCCACACGGGGCATTGCCCAAATCAATCAATCCGTGGTGGCCTATCTCAAGGCAAATGACAAGAAGGTGAAGCTTGTGGCCTCGGCGAAACCGGTAGATGGCGGCATCGAAGCCGTGGTGGAACCGGTGCTTTTAGACGGTGCAAACAGCCTGGCCATTTTGCCCGATGCCATTAATCAAGTGAATGTGAAAGGCAGCTGGGTCGGCGACTTGGCCTTCACCGGCCCCGGCGCAGGGAAAGAGCCTACAGGCAACGCCGTGGTAGCCGACATCGTCGCCGCCGCCACAAAAAGCGCCATGCCCCTGATGAAACGAGGCGATGTGAAGCTCATGCCCATTCGCGGCCGCTACTTCGTGGCCAAAGAACTGGAAGGCGACTTCGTGGACCGAGTGGATGAAGGCTTTACCTACACCAAGAGCGTGGCACGAGACGAGCTGTTGAAGCAACTGGACAACGACACCTTCTTTGCCCGCATCGAAGACTAAAAGCAAGGTGCCATAGCAACGATTAAGGAGTTCGGTGAAAACCGGGCTCTTTTTTTGTGCGACGGAAGGCAGTGAAAGGCATTGGCTGCGAAGAAAATGCATAAGGGAAGAAACCACTCAAATTCGTTTTGTCGAGGCATCAAAGCCCCTGAGATTTTGAGCGATTCTTGACATAATATTATTAATTTTCTATATTTAAATGTGAGTTGAGCCGGTCATACCGATTGGGCTCTAAAAGACGACCATAGAAGGCAATTTAAAGACATACCGCACACAGGTGCTAGCATCTATTTTTAGGACGAAGATTTCATGCCCATCGTTCGATCGAGTGCGCACCACGAGATACGATTTGTTTTGTGATACAAGCTCATTTTTAAATTTTTGGAGTGAAGATGGTCTTTACAAGTGTAATTTTTTTATTTTATTTTCTCCCCTTCGTAATTATCAGTTATTTCCTTATTCCTAAAAAACATCGGGCCTTAAGGAATTTTGTTTTATTGCTGTTTTCTTTGTTCTTTTATTTCGCCGGAGAGCCCCGGGCCATACTTGTAATGGTCGTATCCATTCTTACAAACTATCTCTGTGGCTACATCATAGGCATTACCCATAGCAACAAGCGTCGAATCCCTTTGCTTGTTGCGATCATCATCAATCTGGCCATGCTGTTTTATTATAAATATTTAAACTTCTTCACCGCCAATGTGTCGGACCTCTTACATTTAAGCCTAAAGTCGAAAGAAATCATCATGCCCATCGGCATTTCTTTTTTCACATTCCAAGGGCTGAGTTATGTCTTCGACGTGTACATGGGAAATGGGAAATACAAGAAAAATCCTTTAGACATTGCACTTTACATAGCTTTATTCCCGCAGCTTATTGCCGGGCCCATTGTTCGATATGAAACCATCGCCAATAGCATCGAATCCAGAGACGAGAACATGGATCGGTTTACATACGGTGTGCTGCGATTTATCGTAGGGTTTTCAAAAAAATTGCTTTTAGCGAATAAGTTTGGCCTCATGGCCGATGAAATCTTTGCACTGAATAAGCATTATAGCATCAGCCCTTCCATTGCCTGGTTTGGCGCCTTCGCCTACTCCCTTCAGATCTACTTCGACTTCAGTGCCTATTCAGATATGGCCATTGGCCTCGGCGAGATGTTCGGCTTTAAATTCTTAGAAAACTTTAATTACCCCTACATTTCAAAAAGCATTACAGAGTTTTGGCGTCGATGGCATATCTCTTTGGGTACGTGGTTCAGAGATTACATCTACATTCCCTTAGGCGGCAACAAAGTCAATAAAACCCATCATATTTTCAATATGTTTGTGGTTTGGTTTTTAACCGGATTTTGGCACGGCGCATCCTGGAACTTTATACTATGGGGCTTGTATTTCTTTGTCTTTTTGGTTTTAGAAAAATACATCTTTGCTAATCATGTTAAAAATATCCCCGCCCTATTTAAGCATGTCTATGCTTTAATTTTCATCATGATCGGCTGGGTCATTTTCCGAACGGAAGATCTTTTTCTGCTGAAAAAATACATTCTGGCAATGCTTTGCTTGAACTCGCCGGATGCCCTTGAAGGGATCTTTTACTACCTGAGAGAATACTACTTAGAAATCTTTTGGGGCATCCTATTTTCCACCGGTCTATTTAAAAACTTCGAATTGGGCAGCAAGAAAGCAGGCTTTTTGCTTATCTACGGAATGCTTTTTATTTTGTCCGTTATGGTGCTAATCACAGGCTCGTTTAATCCGTTTATCTACTTTAGGTTTTAGGTGATTTCGTGAGGTTAAGAAACATAATTATAACGGTCTTTTTCCTGTTTGCAATCGTCCTACCGATGGTGCTGTTCGCGCGGTATAAAGAGGATAGTGAATTGCTCTATGTTGAAAACAGAAAACCGGCAGCGAAGCCGGAATTTACTGCAGACAATCTCTTTAATCACGACTACTTCGGACGCTTGGAAGATTACCTCAAAGATGCTTTCATCGGGCGAAACGAGATCGTAGAGCTGGACACATTCATTAACAAATCCGTTCTTTTCAGGCCCGTCGTTAACGATATCTATTGCGGCAAAAACATGTATCTGTCCAGATGGAAGCGCGTGAAGCCCTACGATTACCAAAAAGATTTAGACTACATGTCCGAGGGCTATGGGGAGTTGAGCCGCCGGCTGAAGGACAGGGGAATCGACTTTATCTATGTCGGAATCCCGGAACATAGCTACGCCTTTGCCGACGACTACCCGAGCTATTTATACAATAAATACAATGAGTGGAAGGAAATTGAAGACAGCTTCTTCGACGCCCTGCATCAAAAGGATGTTCAGTGTATAAGAATGAGCGAGAAAATAAAAAACGTCGATTCCGAATACACGAAGACCGACCACCACTTCTCCTATGTAGGCGCAAAAAATGTATACGATGAGATCATAAAGCGCATCAACGAAGTCACGGATTATAATTTAGACAGTGATGTCCAGTTGATTCAAGGGCCCGAGCCCTTTAAAGGCTCCTATGCACGGAAACTTTTTTTCTTAGGCGACATCCACGACGACTATTTCGTCTACGCGCCGGACTTTCCATTCGAGCGATTCGATAACGGTTCTAAAAGCGAAAACAAATTATTTTTCCAAGACAACAACAAATACCTCGGCAATATGACCTATGGAATCTATATGAACGGCGACGTGGCGACGACTGAAATTCATACGAACAGAGACCATCTTCCCAATATACTTGTTTACGGCGATTCTTTTACAAATCCCTTAGAGACCTTGCTGGTGCGAAACGCCGACAATTTCTGTAGTGTCGACTTTAGATACCAAAGGGATAAAGGGCTTATGGATTTTATTGAAGCATTCCATCCGGACATCGTCCTATGCATTCGAGACAACTTAAATTACCTGAAAAGAGACGGCAACGGCATTTTAAACTAGCTGCGACAAGGCGGAAGGGGTTCGTTAAAAATGTGGGCAGGCGATGCCCCCAGCGTGAGTGCCGAAACACAGTGATGCCGATTGAACCATTGAGGCGTCGCTTTCCAATGGATAAGCGAGAAAAAAGAAAAGACAAACCTCGAGGGGGGGTTTGTCTTTTTTGCGTCCACGAAAAAAACGAGCGCCGAAGCGCCCGCTTTTATTTTTCCTTAATGCGAATGGCATTGTGTTCCCGAATGTCCTTGCCCTTGACTTGATTCAAAGCGCCGATGGTGTTGGTCCTTTTAATGGTAATGGATTCTCTCAACCGCATTAAAAAGTCATCCAAGGCCTTCGACGAGGTGGATTTAATGCGAATTAAGAATTGGTATTCCCCCATGAGCTTCCAGCAGTCCGTCACTTGATCCGAGGTTTGGATGTAGTTAATAAACTCTTCCAATGTATTGTCTTCCTCGGAAATGTCGATGAGGCAGAAGGAATGGATGTAGGAATCGTCCGTTTCTCCGCCGAGGAGGATGGTATAGCCGGCGATGACGCCCGCATCTTCCAGGCGGTGGATGCGATTGCGCGTAGCCGATACGGACAGGCTCACTTTTTTCGCGATGTCGCTTAAGGACATGCGGCTGTTTTCATTTAAGAGAGAGAGAATATATGTGTCGATTGAATCACCGGTGAAGCGATTGATGTGCACGATATGCACCTCCTTTAATCAAAATAAATAGGTTAATAAGATTATACCAAAAAAGCGGCGCAATTTCACTGAGAATTGGAAAAAATTTGCAAAAAAGCCACCTTTTTTTACTTTGGGGTAGAGAAAATAGAAAAGGCGGGCCGAAAGAGACGTTCTTTTGTCCTTTTATCCCTTTATTTAATGTAAGAACATGTTTTTTCGACTGGTTTTGACAGAGGGGATTTTTTTCGGATCCGTTTTTTTGCTGATAAACCTTTCTTTTCGCAATATAAACGGCACAAATCGGCGTTTTCTGCGGATTTTACAGGGGCGTTTTTTTGCTTTAACAGGGGGCAAGTGCTAAAATGATCATAACTGTAAATTCTCGCCTGAGGATTTACCGAATATAAAATGGAAAGGGGAGTACGTTGGAACACTTGATTCGAAGCGTCATTGATTTAGACGAACGAACCGACGCCATGGTTCGCAATGAAGAAAAAGCCATCGACGACGAAAAGGCGGATCTGCAGAAACATTTCACGGAATTGGAAGTAGACGAGCGGGAAGCGTCGAAGGCATCGGCGAAGGAAAGTTACGATAAGATTTACAACGAGGCCATGGGAGTGGTCGAAGGAATTAAAGAAAACAATCGAAAAAAGTTGGAGTCGGTGGATGCGGTCTATAAAGCCCACAAAGCGGAATTGGTGGAAGAAGCGTTTCAACTCCTGGACATTTAGTGGGAGGCGAATATGAGTTACGCGGCAGTCAACACCAAAGCCGTGGCCGTTTACGCCCGCTTTCTCAAGCCTGAAGTGCCTCTGAGGATTCTGGATGCGGGAAACATTAAAGACGGCCTGGCGATTTTGGAAAGCACTTGGGGCTTGGAACTTTCCGAGAATCCCCATTTACTGGAAGTCAACGTGAAAATGGCTCACAAAGTGTGCGACACGTTGAACAGCTTCCACTATTACTTACAGGGACCGGCCCGGCGCTTTTACAACGCCATCTTAACGCGCTACGAAATTCAGGATTTGAAGCGAATCTTTCGGGCGGTGTACCACGACGAGGATGTGAACATTGTAAGAAACAGCGTCCTCGCCTTGGATCCCGCCCTGTTTCCGAAGGATCAGCCCCTGGGTCCCGATGAATTATTTAAAATCTTAGATGCCACCCCCTACGGACGTATCCTTGCACCTTACAAGGACGTCTCCCGGGATCGGATTCTTTTTTACATCGAAATGGAGCTGGACAGAAGCTATTACGAGCATTTAATTAAAGAAGCGAAACAGCTGCCGAAAAAAGACAGAGCTTCCGTGACGGCCATGTTGAACCGCCGGGTGGATCTGTTGAATATCCGATACATTTACCGTGGCAAAAAAACCTACGACATTTTAAAGTCGGAAATGGAAAACTTCGCCATTCGCGGCGGTAACATTCCCAAAAAGCTCTTGCAGACGTGGATTTACGCCGACGATGTGGAAGCTCTGGTGCGCTCCGTGCGCGCCTCCTCCTTTTCTTTCTTGTTTCAGGAAAAAAGGGACAATCACATGACCGACATTTTGGCGACGCGAGATCTCGCCCTGATGTATATGAAACAGTACCAACAGGCGGGTTTAAGCCTGGGCCGAATCGTGGCCCTGTCCATCCTGATGGAAGATGCCATTAAAGACGTCTCCACCACGCTGGAAGGGCTCCGACTCGGTTTCGGAAAAGATTTAATCAGGAGTCTACTTACGATTCCTATGAAAGAAGGTGAAGTATGGCAGTAGAGAGAATGGTCATGCTCAGTGCCGTCGGCCGAATCGAAAATCTGCGGGATATTCTCTTCGAGATTTTGGATTCCCAGGCACTGGATATGGTCGATGCCATGACGCAATTGGCGGAGAACAGCAATATTTACTCTCTCGAAGACAATGTGGACATGGTGGTGGATTTAAACAATCTGGCGCCTTTTCCCGTCAATACGGACATCAGACAAAAGGCCCAAGAGGCGCAAAAATTGGTGGACTACTTCCATATTAAGGACTTAAAGATCACCGGTTTCGAAGATGCCGACAGCCTTAACCGCAGGTATCAGGCCCTTTTAGATCGAGTCGAGCCCATGCGCAAGGAGTACGATGCGATTCACGAGCGCCTGGAGGCCATCGCCATGTTCAAGGAGAATGTGTCTCTTTTTGAAAACGTGGATGTGGATTTAAACCAAATTCGGGACATGAAGTATTTCACGGCCCGCTTCGGCCGCCTGGAAAAATCGGCGCGGGTGCGCTTGAAAAACAGCTACGAAAATCTTCTGGCCATTGTGTTTCACACAGGCACCTTTGAAGATGAAGAAGTGTACATGATCGTCTACCCCAACGAGGTCGCCGATGAAATCGATCGGGTGTTGAAATCCCTGCACTGGATCGACGTGCCCGTTATGGAAAATGCCATGGGTACGGCCAAAGAAACCCTGACCAAGCTTGAAAAAGAAGAAACGGATCTCTACACCCGCCTGTCGGAGCTGGATGAGGAGCGAAAGACCCTCTACCGCGACGATCGGGACAAGGTGCGTGAAATTTTAGGTCACATGCTCTTTTTGGGCCGGGTGGAAGAAGCCAAGCAACAAATGGCTACGGCCAAGGAACACTTCCTCATTACGGGCTGGACCGACGAGGCCGGCGTCGAAGAAATACGCCGCCGCACGGAGAAATTCCCCGATGTCATCATCACCACCCAAAGCGAAGAAGAAGCGGCTCAGGGTATTACCCCGCCGACGAAGCTGAACAACCCGAAATTCTTTAAGCCCTTCGAACTTCTCGTTCGCATGTACGGCATTCCCCACTACAATGAAATCGACCCGACGATCTTCGTCGGCATTACCTATATGCTCCTTTTCGGCGCCATGTTCGGCGACGTGGGACAAGGGGCGGTCTTTTTCCTCATCGGCCTGATTCTTTCGAAGCGCCGACAAAAAGACATGGGCGGCCTTCTCATGCGCATGGGCGCATCCTCTGTGGTCTTCGGCTTTTTGTACGGCTCCGTCTTCGGCTACGAAGATGTTATCGACGCCTTGTGGCTCAGGCCCTTCCAAAACATCGAGCAAGTGCTTATGGCCGCCATCGGCTTCGGCATCGTGCTCCTTGTCATGGCCTACGGCATGAATTTTGCCAATGCCATTAAAAACAAAGACCTGGCCCGGGGCCTCTTCGGCGAACACGGCCTCTTCGGCTTTTTGGTTTTCGCCATGCTTTTAGCCATGATCCTCGATGTGGCCGGCATCGTGTCCTTTATTCCCATGCCCGTGGCGGCGGGAATCCTCGTGATATCCATCGTGCTTATGATCTTCAAAAAGCCCATTATGGCGAAGATTCAAAAGACCGATGTGGACTATCAAGGCAACAAGAGCGGCTACTTCATCGAAAGCTCCTTCTCCATGATCGAGCTGTTGATCTCCACCTTATCGGGGATCGTGTCCTTTATTCGTGTCGGCGCCTTTGCCATTAACCACGTGGGGCTCTTTATGGCCTTCCACGTCATGAGCGAAATGGCCTCCCACGATATAGGCGGTTACGTGATCTTAATTTTAGGCAACATTTTAATCATCGGCCTGGAAGGACTCATCGTCTTTATTCAAGGCCTGCGCCTGGAATACTACGAATTGTTCAGTCGCTACTACGACGGCAGCGGACGGGAATTCCGCTCCGACAATCTGAAATTGAAAAACAAGCATTGAGAAGGAGTTTATTATGGAAAAAATATTATTTTTAGCATCCCTCGTCGTCTTATCCACCATTGCAGCCGGCTTCGTCTTTTTGGAACGAGGCGTCTCCGCTGACCGCGTGAAACTGAAAAAAGCTATGCGCACCAATCTCCTCGCCTTTATCCCCACCGTCCTCGCCGCCTATGTGCTCCTCGCACCGGGCGTCGTTCACGCCGCAACCGGCGCCACTGAAGTAAACGGCCTGGGCCTTTTGGCCGCCGCCATTTCCACGGGCCTTGCCACCATCGGCACGGGCTATGCCGTGGGCATCGTCGGGAGCGCCGCACTGGGTGCTGTCAGTGAAGACGACTCCATCTTAGGTAAAACCCTGATCTTCGTCGGTTTGGCGGAAGGGATCGCCATCTACGGCTTGATCATCTCCATTATGATCCTGGGCAAGCTCTAATGATCTCCCGGGTCATCTCTCGCGACGACGAATTTCTCGTCGCCCTTCGCATGAGCGGCTTCGAAGGCGTGTTCTGCAGCGATACAGAGGCATTAAACACCCAATTCGACGCCGCCCTTAAAGACAAAAACATCGGCATGATTATCTTAAACGAAAAGGACTTTCGCGCGTTGGAAGAGAAGGTTCTGGCGGTGAAAGAGAAAAAACGCAGTCCCTTTATCTGCACATTGCCCGGTAGAGATGGCTACTCGGAAGAAGATTTCATTATGAAATACGTTCGCGATGCCATCGGGGTCAAACTGGATTAGTAGGTGAGAAAATGCTGCAAGTCGAAAACAAACTGGAAATATTCGAAGACGTCGTCTACAAGCGGCGTCTCGTGGATTTACAAAAGCGCAAAAAGGCATGGGAACAGGAAAAAAACAGCCTTATTGAGCGCAAGGAAAAACAACTGGACGAAGAAAAAGACAACATCGTTCGTCGCCGTGCGGAGCTCGCCCGGGTCATGGGCAATGAAAAAATTGCCAAGGCCAAGGAAAACGAACGTGTCTTGGAACTGAAAAAGATCAACGAATTAAAAAAAGACTTCATCGAAGCCATTCGCGAGCGAGCCATGGAATACACGCGGACGAAAAAGTATGCCGAGGACCTCGCTGCCCGCGTGGAAGAATCCCTGAAGGAGTTAAAGCCCGGGGAATACCGCTTCTCCATGGTGGCGGCGGATATGGATCGCTTCTTCGATGGATTTAAGGTCATGGCCGAAGGCATGGGCATCACCCTTCACGGAGAGACGCTAGAGGATACGCGCATCGGCGGACACACCATCAGCGACATGGACAGAACCTATAGTTTAAACTACGACATCTACACCATGATCGACGAAAAGCGCTACGCCATCGGCAAGTTGCTCTACCGCCTGTTCCGAGAGGAGATGGACCATGAGTAAAGAAGCGAAAATCATCAAGATCAACGGTCCCGTCGTCATCGGACGACCCATGGGGGATTTCTCCATGCGGGAAATGGTGCAGGTCGGGGAGAAAAAGCTCATCGGCGAAGTCATCGCCATTCACGGCGACGAAGGCACGGTACAAGTCTACGAAGAAACAGAAGGCCTTATGCGCGATGAAGCCATTGTGAGCACCGAAGGCCCCCTTTCCGTGCGTTTAGGCCCGGGCCTGTTGGGCAATATGTTCGACGGCATCGAGCGGCCCTTAAACCGCATCAACGAAAAATACGGCAACTTTATCCCCGAAGGCATCGGCATGATGAACTTGGATTTGGAAAAGTTGTGGGCATTTAAACCGACGGTCAAAGTAGGGGATGTGCTTTCAAAAGGCGCCGTTATCGGCACCGTGGAAGAGACGGAAATCATCACCCACCGCATCATCCTTCCCCCCAACGTCTCCGGGGAAGTGGTGTGGATCGCTGAGGAAGGCGAGTACAACATCGTCGAGACCGTCTGCAAAGTCAAAGACGAAGCCGGCGAAGAACACGACGTGGCCATGAGTCATCCCTGGCCCGTGCGTATTCCCCGACCCGTCAGCGAATTTTTAGACGCCGACCAACTCCTGGTCACCGGCCAGCGGGTATTGGACGTGTTCTTCCCCATCGCCAAAGGCGGCACAGTGGCTATTCCCGGTGGTTTCGGTACGGGCAAGACCATGACCCAGCACGCCATCGCCAAATTCTGCGACGCGGACATTATCGTCTACATCGGCTGCGGCGAGCGGGGCAACGAAATGACGGAAGTATTGGAAGACTTCCCGAAACTTATCGACCCCAACTCCGGCAAGCCCCTCATGGAGCGCACCATCTTAATCGCCAACACATCCAATATGCCCGTTGCGGCCCGTGAAGCCTCCATCTACACCGGCATTACCATCGCCGAATACTTCAGAGATCAAGGCTACGACGTGGCCATGATGGCCGACTCCACCTCCCGTTGGGCGGAAGCCCTCAGGGAAATTTCCGGCCGACTGGAAGAAATGCCCGCCGAAGAAGGCTACCCGGCCTACCTTCCCAGCCGCATCGCCTCCTTCTACGAGCGCAGCGGCTCCGCCAAAACCCTTTGCGGTGCGGAAGGCTCCGTCACCACCATCGGCGCCGTCTCCCCGGCCGGGGGCGACTTCTCCGAACCTGTCACGGAAAACACCCGACGCTTCGTCAATGTGTTCTTGGCCCTGGATAAAGACCTGGCCTATTCCAGACACTACCCGGCCATTCACTGGCTCCATTCCTACTCCGGCTACATCGGTGCCTTGTCCAATTACTACGACAACCGCCTGGACGGCGATCTCCCCGGCCTTCGGAAGAAATTCATGAACATCCTCACCGAAGAAGCCCGGCTCCAGGAAATCGTCATGCTCGTCGGCGAGGACGTGCTTCCCGATAAGGAACGCTTCCTCTTAATCGTCGCCCGCATGATTAAAGACGCCTTCCTGCAACAAAATGCCTTTAACCCCATCGACCAATACGTGCCTTTGGAAAAACAATTTGCCATGATGGAAGTCATCGACACCTTGTACGAAGAGGGCAAAGTGGTGCTGGAAAAGGGCATTTCCATTGAAGAAGTGAAAGACAATGCCCTCTACACGAAAATCGTCAACATGAAGTACAACATCGAAAACGACGATTTAAGGGCCTTTACCCACTTAATCAACGACATTCAAGAACACTACAGGGAAATCCGCATCGAATACGGCATCGCCGAAGATGAAATGGAAGCCTACGAAATTAAAGAAAAAAAAGAAGCCGAAGGGCAAAGCAAAGAGACGGATGGCGAAAGCCCATCGGAAGAAAAGGAGGTGTAGGACGTGAAGAAAGAGTATTTACGCTTAGATACCATTGAAGGCTCCCTGATTCAACTCTCCGGCCTGCACCGAGTACGCTACGGCGAAATCGTCTCCATTACCAATCGAGACACCAACGAGATGTTGGTAGGCCGCGTCATCGGCATCAACGACGATGCCGCCACGGTACAGGTCTTCGGCGAATCCATGGGGGTCTCCACGGAAAACCTCAATGTGGTCTTCGAAGGACGGCCCTTTGAAATTCCCCTGTCTCCGGAAATTTTAGGCCGCCGCTTCAGCGGCATCGGCCGCGCCATCGACAAAGGCGGCCCCGTCTATGCCGACAAATTTTACAATGTCAACGGCCAGCCCATGAACCCGGTGGCGCGGGAATACCCGAGAAACTTCATCCAAACGGGGATTCGGGGCATCGACTCGGTTATGACCCTGATTCGGGGGCAAAAGCTCCCCATCTTCTCCGGCGCCGGGCTTCCCCACAATGAGCTCGCCGCCCAAATCATTCGCCAGGCCAACATTGCCGACGACGGCGGCAGCGACGACTTCGCCGTGGTCTTCTGCGGCATGGGCCTGAAGCGGGAAGTGGCTTCCTTCTTTACCGACAGCTTTATGGAAGCCGGCGTCATGGACAAAGTCGTCATCTACATGAACTACGCCGACGACCCGATTATGGAGCGGATCATCGCGCCGAAATGCGCCCTTACCGCGGCGGAATACCTGGCCTTTGAGCGGCACAAACACGTCTTGGTCATTATGACCGACATGACCAGCTACGGGGAAAGCTTGCGGGAAGTGTCTTCCCAACAACAAGAAGTGCCTTCGAGAAAAGGCTACCCGGGCTACCTCTACTCCGACCTCGCCGCCATTTACGAACGGGCGGGCATGATTAAAGGCGTAAAGGGCTCGGTCACCTTGATTCCCATTCTGACCATGCCCTCCGACGACATCACCCACCCGATCCCCGACTTGACCGGTTACATCACCGAAGGGCAAATCGTCCTTTCCCGCGATCTCCACGGCCAAGGCATTTATCCCCCCATTAATATTTTGGACTCCCTGTCCCGCTTAATGAAAGACGGCATCGGGGCCGACTACACCAGGGAAGACCATGCCGACGTCTCCGCCCAACTCTTTGCCTCCTATTCCCGATGCATCGAGGTGCGGTCCTTGGCACAAATTATCGGGGAAGAAGAACTTTCGGAAAACGACCAAAAGATTTTGGCATTCGGTAAACGATTCGAAAACGAATTTATCGGCCAGGACTTTAATGAATCCTCGACCATCTACGAGACCTTGGACAAAGCCTGGGAGCTCTTGAGGACACTGCCCAAAGACAATTTGGTTCGCATCGATCCCAAAATTTTGGAAAAATATTATTAGAGGTGAGCTATGGCGAAACGCGTGACGGCGACGAAAGCCAATTTAATCAAAATAAAAAGCGCCCTGGATTTTGCCCAAAGAGGCTACGGCCTTTTAGACAAAAAGCGGGCCGTGCTTATGCGTGAGATCATGCGCCTAAACGCCCGGGCCCAAACCATTCAACAAGAGGTGGAAGAGCGCTTCGGCCAGTCCTACGACGCCCTTACCATGGCTTCGGTGACCATGGGGTGGGAATCCGTGGTGAGCATGAGCAAATCCATGCCCACGGAAGAGCCCTACAGCATCGGCTACCGCTCCGTCATGGGGGTGGAGATCCCCGAGATCCACTACAAGGCCTTTAAGCCCCAATCCACCTTCAGTATGTTTGAATCCAATTTCGCCTTCGACGAAGCCTACATTCGCATGCACGACATGCGGGCGCGGATTTACGAACTGGCGGAAATCGAAACGGATTTGTATCGCCTGGCCAAGGAAATTAAAAAAACCGTGAAGCGGGCCAACGCCTTGGAAAAAATCCAAATTCCCAAATACGAGGCGGCGAAAAAAGAAATCGAAGAGATTTTGGCGGAAAAAGAGCGGGAAGATTTCTTCCGCCTGAAGCGCGTGAAAAACAATGTGAGCAAATAAAGGAGGTCGCCGTGGAACTGAGACGCATATACGACGGGAATTTTAACTACCTGGGCTATTTAAAAGACCGAAAAGAGGAGCTGGAGGAGACGGAATACTTCGTCGTCGCAGGCGTCATGGTCATCTCCCGAGGCAAACTCCTGGTCACGAAACGAGCCAAAAACAAAACCTTCGCCCATCAATGGGAATTTACCATGGGAAGCGTGGTCGGAAAGGAAAGCCCCCTTGAAGGCGCCCTGCGGGAGCTGAAAGAAGAAGTGGGCATCACGGCCACGGACAGAGACCTTACCTTCCTCGGCACTTTAAAAGAAGAACAGAAATTTTCCAAAATCTTTCTCCTCGTAAGAGACGTGGACAAGATCAAAATGCAAAAAAGCGAAGTGGAAGATTATAAATTCGTCGGAAAAAGCGAAATCGACGCCATGTTAAAAGCCGGGGACTTCGCCCCGCCCATGGCGAAGCGCATCGAAACCTACATGGAAAAAATCGCACCGAAGCTCGCCGATTAATTTCAACAAGCGCCTTTTCAGGCGCTGTTTTTTTTGCGTCAAAAGCGGCTTTTTCGAGAGAAAGGCATCGCTTTTTCAGAGCAGAGCGGAAAAATCCGTGTTAATGCAAAACAAACTTTTACAATGTAGTCGGTTGTGATAAAATGTGAACCAACAAGTACGCTGTATACATTGTGATGAAACTGAGGTGACCCATGGATCTGTTACTGAAAGTAAACGGATATTTGTACTACCCTATACTTATTATTATCTTAATCGGCGCCGGCCTGTACTTCACCGTGCGCACGGGATTTTTGCAATTATCGATGTTCGGAGAATCCCTCCGCGTCTTGAGAGAAGAGCCCCACGAAGGAGAAGTCTCCTCCTTCCAAGCCCTTATGGTTTCCACGGCCTCCCGTGTCGGCACGGGCAACATCGTCGGCGTGGCCCAAGCCATCTGCCTCGGCGGCTACGGTGCCGTGTTCTGGATGTGGCTCATCGCCTTAATCGGCGGCGCATCGGCTTTTATCGAATCCACATTGGCGCAAATCTATAAGCGCCGAGGCGAGCACGGCACCAGCTACGGCGGGCCCAGTTATTATATTGAAATCGCCCTGGGCTCCAGAACCATCGGCGTACTCTTCGCCGTCTTCTTGATCTTAACCTACGCCGTGGGCTTCAATATGCTCGCCTCCTTCAACATGACCGACTCCTTCCGCGTCTACGATTTCTTCGTGGAAGGCAAGACCACCTGGATCATCGGCGCCGTCCTCGCCATCGTCGCCGGCTACTGCATCTTAGGCGGCGGCAAGCGCATCATCAAGGCCACCTCCACCTTGGTGCCCTTCATGGGCATTATCTTCGTGGCCATGGCCCTGTTTATGATCGTGAAAAACATCAGCTACATGCCCACCGTATTTAAAAACATCTTCTCCGATGCCTTCAACTTCCAAGCCATCTTCGGCGGATTGGCCGGTTCCGCCCTGGTTCAAGGGATCAAGCGGGGGCTGTACTCCAACGAAGCCGGTATGGGTTCTGCGCCCAACGCCGCTGCCTCGGCGGATGTGTCCCACCCGGTAAAACAAGGCTTGGTTCAAATGTTTTCCGTCTTCCTAGACACCCTGGTTATCTGCTCCGCCACGGCATTTATGGCCATGGCATCGGGGGTTGAAGCCACGGAAGAATTGGCAGGGGCCGCCTATGTACAGGAATCACTGGCTACGGTCTTCGGACACTACGGCTACGTCTTTATCTCCCTGAGCTTGACCCTCTTCGCCTTCACCACCCTTTTAGGCAATCTCTACTACGTGGACAGCTGCCTCAACTATCTCCACAAAAAAGCCCCCTCCAAAACCTTCATGCTTTGCTACCGACTGGTGGCCATCTTCCTCATCTTCTTGGGCAGCAGCATGAAAATGGAACTGGCATGGAACGTGGCGGACTTTTTAATGGCCCTCATGGTTCTCGTCAACATCCCCGCCATTTTGCTCTTAGGCAATCAAGCCCTGGCCGCATTAAAAGACTACAAAGAACAAGCCCACGCCGGCAAAGATCCCCACTTTATCGGCAGAAACATCGGCCTCGACGAAAGCAAATTGGATTATTGGAAATAAAAGCATCCCTTAAAAGCGCCTCTCGCAGGCGCTTTTTTTGTGCCCGGCCGAAATAAAAAACGGCTTTTTTTAACATACACCTTACCACCGGATTACTTTTTGATATAATAAGACCGACTATAGGAAACAATGTGACGGAAGGAGAGTATATGGGCGAGATAAGTTCATGGTCTCAAATCGACTGGCATTTTATCGCCGGCGGTCTGGGCTTGTTTCTTTTCGGCGTCAAACTCATGGGCGACAGCTTAACGAAGTTTGCCGGCACGAAGATCCGGGACTATATTGAAAAATATACGTCCAACCCGCTCATGGCAGTCCTCGTGGGCATCGTCATGACGGGCTTGATTCAGTCCTCATCGGCGGCCACGGTAATCGCCATTTCCCTGGTGCGAAGCGGGCTCATGGGCATGAGCCAAGCCATCGCCATCATCCTTGGTGCCAACATCGGTACCACGGTGACGTCGATTTTAATCGGTTTTCAATTGGATTACCTGGCCTATTTTATTTTGCTGATAGGCGTGTTCCTCATCCTTATGGCGAAGAGGAAAAAAACCATTTATTTAGGAGAAATCATCCTCGGCTTCGGCCTCTTGTTTATCGGATTAAACATTATGGGCGACGCATTAAAAGAACTGCAGTACATCCCCGGTTTTTCCGACATGGTCGTCCGGCTTAGCCGCCAACCGATCCTCGCCGCACTAATCGGCGCCGTGGTCACCGGCGTGATTCAGTCGTCTTCAGCCATCGTCGGGATCGTGCAAACCCTCTATGCCACCAAGTCCATTACCCTGGTGGCGGCCCTGGGCCTGGTCTTCGGCGCTAACATCGGCACCACCGTCACTGCGGCCTTGGCCTCCGTCGGCGGCAGCCTCGCCGCGCGGCGCACATCCCTGTTCCACTTTTTATTTAATGTGTCCGTGTCCATATTTTTCCTGGCCATTATCAGCCCCTACGAGCGCTTCGTCATCTACGTGTCGAAGATGCTCCACTTAAACGACATGATGACCGTGGCCGTGGCCCACTTCACCTTCAACTTCGTGGGCATGCTCATTTTCCTGCCCCTCATCCCCAAATGCGTCCTGCTCTTGAAAAAAATCATGCCCGGACGCGACGACCTCACCTTGGAGCTGGGGAAAATTCAGCTGGACGAAGCCATGGTTACGGCATTCCCCGCCGGGGCCCTTTCTCAAGCCAAGGCGGCCATATTGCAAGTATCCGAAATCGTGCTTGAGTCCCTTCAAGACAGCAAAGAGTATCTGTTGACCAAAGATAAAAAACACTTCCACGAAGTCAATCAATTGGAAGACATGATTAACTCCCTGGATACGAAAATTGAGTCCTACCTCTTGAAAATTTCCAAGCAGTCCCTCTCCGAAGAACTGGCCGACGAATACTCCGCCAGCCTTCAGGTGCAAAAAAACTTTGAGCGCATCGGCGACTTGGTACAAAATCTCGTGGAATACTTCGAAATGATCTACGATTCCGGCGAGGAATTTCATGAAGAAGCCATGACCGAGCTCACATCCATTTACGAACTGCTGATCCACATGTACGTCAACGGGGTGGAAGTCTTTAAATCCGGCGATCACCACCTTTACGACGTCATGAAAGAAGACGAAAACAACCTCAACTACCTGGAATACGAACTCCGCGCCTCCCATTTCAGGCGCATGACTTCCCAACACGAAGAAGCCACGGTGACCACCTCCCTCTTCGTGGATATCTTGGGTACCTTGGAACGTATCGGTGACCACGCCTTTAACATCGCGCGCCTCACCTTCGATCCCATTAAGACCCACGGGGAAAAATCCCTCCTGGCGGAAGATGTGAAGGGCGCCACGGCGGGTTGAGTAAAAAATGAAATGAAGCGGCATACCGAAAGGTGTGCCGTTTTTTCATAAAAATTATGGTGGGGGGTAGTTTTTGATATAATGTATTAAATAAAACAAAAAAAGGAGGTACCTATGACATTAGGAGATCGCATAGCGAATTTACGAAAAGAAAAGGGCATGGCCTTGGAAACTTTGGCAGAAGCCTTGGAAGTGTCCGTAGACGATCTGTGGGAATGGGAACAGGACACGCAGGTGCCCGGCTACGGCGATCGCTTAAAGCTCTGTGGCTACTTTCACGTCACCATGGCCTACCTCGAAGGCAGGGAAGCGGAATGCGATGAAAAGAAAGGGCGCTTTTCAAAGAGGGAGATAATCCTCATCCTGGACGGGGCTCTGTTCCTTCTGTGCTTTCTTTTGGCGCCCCTGTTTCAGTGGGTGGACAACGCGGTGTATGGCCAATACCTTACGGATTCCCGAGACTACTTGCGCCACTTCCCCCTAAACATTCTCCTTGCCTTCGCCTGCATCATCCTCGTGGTGCAAGTGGGAAAGATGATTTACGAGAAGGCAAAGGGAAGCAGATAAAACGAAATCAGGCGAAGAACAAGCGCCTGTGGGAGGATCTTTTTATGTGTACAGTGAACATAGGATGAAAAAATCCTCCATTCAGAGAAAAAACTGAATTGGAAAGTCCGGTTGCTCCATTGCCACCCGAAATAGATAGAAAATGGGCGGCGAAAAAGATAAAATAACGGCAAAATAGAAGGGAAAAGAAAGGAGGAACCATGACAATAGGAGAAAGGATTTACTCCCTTAGAAAAGAGCGGGGCATTTCCCAAGAAGAATTGGCAGGTTCCATTCATGTGTCCCGTCAAGCCATATCGAAATGGGAACAGGATTTGGCGGTGCTCGACACGAGCAATCTGCTGAAGCTTTGCACGTTTTTTGACGTGACCATGGATGATTTGACGGGAGAAGGAGCCGTCGACCATGGACGCAGAGGACAGAAAAAACTTTTTACGAGGCGCGAGATTATCCTTGCCATGGATGTCTTCTTGTTTTTAATCTGCTTTCTCTTAACGCCGGTTTATCAAGAGCTGGATTTTCGTCAAGATGGAAGTTGTTTCGCCAATCCCATCTACTATGTAAGAATATATCCGCTGAATCTCTTGTTTTACCTCGCATGCGCCATCCTCGCGGTGCAAGTGGGAAAGATGATTTACGAGAAGGCAAAGGGAAGCAGGTAATTCGATACAAATAAATTTTTCCAATAAAAAAGGCCCCGCAAGGGGTCTTTTCTATTGATTGTTTTGGGGAAGAAGGCGGTGCTTCAGATCCGCTTCCAGGGCTTCCAGCTCCCGCTTGGCCTTTTCTCTGTTTTCGTGGCCTTCCAGCTGAATCTTTCGTACCTCATCCAGTGCGGCGATAAGCTGCTCGTTGGTGTAGCGAATGGTGTCCACATCCACAATGCCCCGTTCGCTTTCCCTGGCTACATTCACCGTGCTTTGGCGCAGGGTTTCGGCGTTTTTCTTCAGGAGCTGATTGGTAAGATCCGACACCTTCTTTTGGGCTTCGGCGGCTTGCTCCGAATGGTGTACGCCCAGGGCTAAAACCATTTGGTTTTTCCAAATGGGAATGGTGTTTACCACCGTGGACTGAATCTTTTCCGCCATCACCGTATTCGATGCCTGCACCATGCGAATTTGCGGCGCCATTTGGAGGCTCACCATGCGGGTCAGTTCCAAATCGTGGATCTTCTTTTCGAAGCGATTGGCCATGTTTTGCAGGTCGTTGGCCTTTTGAGCTTCCAGGCTTCCCTCCGTGGCCGATGCCATAAGGGCGGGAAGCTCGCGATTTCTGACATCTTCCAGCTTTTTGTTGCCGGCGAGAATGTACATGGAAAGTTCCTTAAAGTACTTTTCGTTGAGGTCGTACATTTGATCCAACATGGAAATGTCTTTCATCAAGGTGATTTGATGGCCTTCCAAGATGCGGGCAATGTCGTCCACATTTTTTTCCGCCTTGTCGTACTTGGCCTTCATGGCGGTCACCTTGTTGGTGGAGCGCTTCAAAAAGCCCTTCAGGCCCTTTTCGTCTTCGTCTTCAAAGCTCTTCAGTTCCGTCACCACCTGGGAGAGAAGCCCGCCCACTTCGCCGAGATCCTTCGTGCGCACGGAGTTTAAGGTCTTTTCGGAAAAATTCGAGATCTTTTTCTGTGCCCCCACGCCGTATTGAAGGATCACCGAGGAATTGGTCAGGTCGATGGTCTTGGCAAATTCATCCACCTGCTTTTGCTCCGCCGGCGTCAGCTTCACTTGGGCGTCCACTTCCTTGGGTTCCAAAGTCAGTTCCGATTCGATTTCTGCGTCGGTGGCGCCGTCTAAGGTTAATTTGATTTCATCACTCATGGAATTCGTCTCCTTCCGATTCATCGATTAATCCGTCTTGCTTCATTACCGTTTCCATGACGTCCATCTCGGCGTTAAGATCCAAGAGGTCGTCTTTATACAAAGTGTCTAATAATTTTTCGTAGCCGTCGATGACCTTGTCCAGGGAGCGCAAAATATCGTCCATGGTCTTTCGAATGGCCTCGGTGATCACCGAGGAGGATTCAAACTGGAGAAACCGCTCGATGAGCTTCATGGTGGTGGGGGTGTAGTAGTCTACGAATTTGTTTAAACTTTCCACACGGCCGGGATCCGTGTTCACCGCATGGCGAATGGCATCCAAAAGCTTCAAGAGGGCGGAGATCTTGTCCTTCATCACGTAGTCGTGGGCACGATCCCGCTGTTCTTTTAACGTCTTTTCGTAATCTTCCATGGCGGTGGCCCGGTCGTCGTCGGTAGGCGCTTCCGCCTCGTCGATTTCCGGCACATTTTCCTTCACGGGAACGGCGCGGCCCATGTAATTGTCTTTGTAGGCCTTGTAGGCGGCGTGATCGATGAGGAGCAAATCGCCTCCTTCCACCAGGCGGGCCTGGGGCAGGTAGTCTTTACGGATCATGTGATTGATTTCCGCTGCCACCGTTTGTTGGGGCTTATTCAGCGCCGTGACGATGTCTTCCACGGCCAGCACCGACTGGTCTTGAATCTCCCGGCGAATGCGGAAGAAATCCCGGGCCAAAATCATATTGCGCTGGCTGATGAGGGTGCCTGCGGCGAATACCACAGCCGAGATCATAAGAAAGAGGAACGCGGCAATGGTGTCGGAGGATAAGACACCATAGGCGATGTCGTCGATAAAGACCATGAGGGCGCAAACAAAGGAGCCCAAGGCCGAAAGCCCGGCTGCATTTCTCAGCCAGAACCAAGTGTTCGGTGATGTCACCTTCTGCTTCACCTTGGCGGGATCCCGGTTTACGGGAAGGCGCACGGGCTCTTTCGGCCCGAAGCCTTTTTTCACCCCGCGCATCAGGGCGCCGGCGCCCATCTTCGAGTACTGAATCGCGCTTTCCACGCTTTTTTCTATGACATCGGCCACGTCCTGAAAGTCGTCGTCTTCCATGGCGCGGTCCACAAATTTTTCAATGGCATTTTTATCTTTCAATCCCGAAACTCCTTTCACGCCTTGTTTTTATCCAAAGCAGTCTACTTTAAGTTTAGCATAAGGCAAAAAATTACGGGGAGTTTTTTCGCCTTTTAAAAAATCTTTACCGATACTTAAACATTAATTCTTTTTCCGAAAGCCTTGCAATTGTCTCCCCATTCCTTCATAATAGGAAGAAGTGAAATAATCAGATAAACAAACCAACTGAGTAGTCCGCGGGACTGCTTTTTTTTTTGCAACGAGGAGGAACATTTGAAATTTAATGAATTTAATCTGTCGGAAGCCATTCTAAAAGGCATCGAGGCCATGGGATTCGAGGAAGCGTCCCCGATCCAGGCCGAGAGCATGGCGCCCCTTTTAGAAGGCAAAGACGTTATCGCCCAGGCCCAAACGGGCACGGGCAAAACCGCCGCCTACGGCATTCCCATGCTGGAGCGAGTAGAAAAAAAGGGCCCCCTTCAAGGCCTGGTGCTCTGCCCCACCCGTGAGCTTTGCCTGCAAGTGGCCAACGAACTGGCTAATTTAGGCGCCTACAAAAAAGGCGTGAAAATTCTCCCCGTCTACGGCGGCACCAGCATCGAGCGGCAAATCCGCGCCTTAAAAGGCGGCGTGCAAATCGTCGTAGGCACGCCGGGGCGGGTCATGGACCACATGCGCAGAAAAACCCTGCGCTTCGACGACCTCGCCGTGGCCATCTTGGATGAGGCCGATGAGATGTTCGACATGGGCTTTCGCGACGACATGCGCACCATTTTAGACGAGACGCCTGAGGATCGCCAAACCTGTTTCTTCTCCGCCACCATGGAAAAAGACATTATGGATTTCTCCGCCAAATTCCAACGGGATCCGGAGATCATTCGCATCAAACACAAACAGCTCACCGTGGAAAACATCGAGCAATACTATTTGGAAATGAAGGCCTCCATGAAGCCGGAAATTTTAAGCCGACTCGTGGATATTTACGATCCCACCCTGGCCATCGTCTTCTGCAACACGAAAAAGCGGGTGGACGCCCTGGTGAGCGAAATGGCCTCGAGAGGCTATGCTGTCGACGGCCTTCACGGGGACTTGAAACAAAACCAGCGTGATTCGGTCATGAAGCGCTTCAGAAATTCCTCCATCGACATGCTCGTCGCCACCGACGTGGCGGCGCGCGGGATCGACGTGGGCGACGTGGACATGGTGGTGAACTACGACCTGCCCCAAGACGAGGAATACTATGTGCACCGCATCGGCCGCACGGCGCGGGCAGGGCGCAAGGGCCTCTCCTTCTCCTTTATCGTGGGCCGGGACATTTACAAGCTGGAAGACATCGTCCGCTACACCAAGGCCGATCTCGCCTACATGGAACTGCCCACCATGGAGCAAATGGACGTAAATAAGCGGGAGAATTTGGAAGGCAAAGTGGCCGAGATCCTGGACGCCGAGGCGGACCTTTCCCGGTACAAACCCATGGTGGAAAGCATGCTCCGCTTAGAATACGGCGCCGTGGAAATTTCCGCCGCCCTATTAAAGCTTTTAGACGACAGCACCCAGTCGAAAAAACACGACGCACTGGATGAGGTGGACTACGGCAAGAAATTCCGCGCACGGGGCCTGAGAAAAGACCGCAAGACCAAGGAGAAAAAGGAAAAATCCGGCAAAAAGCACTTCACGAACAACGCCAAGCTCTACATGGACAAGGGCAGAAAAGACGGCATCACCCCCAAAGCCATCC
The DNA here is from genome assembly GCF_037892835.1 of Peptoniphilus sp. HCN-40583. Classification (NCBI taxonomy): domain Bacteria; kingdom Bacillati; phylum Bacillota; class Tissierellia; order Tissierellales; family Peptoniphilaceae; genus Peptoniphilus; species Peptoniphilus sp. HCN-40583. Next base: position 3,005 of record NZ_JBBKBU010000021.1, on the reverse strand, counting down.
TCGCCATCTTTAAAAAAGAAACGGATCTCGGCGCCGACGTGGTGGGCAATATCTTAATTCGCGACCACCACACCGTGATCGAAGTGCCGAAGAAGGCCGCCAAAAGCGCCATCGAGCAATTAGACGGCATGAAAAGCCGGGGAAAAACCTACCACGTGCGGGCATACAGAGATTAAATTGAATTTACGCGCAAGAAAATAAGGCCTCGCGGGGCCTTATTTTTGTGTCTTGATTTCGCCTGTTTCGTAGAGTTTTGCCAGCGTAAGCAGTTCCTCGATGGTTTCTGCCGCCTGTTTGCCGCCGTCGGTGTCTTTTACCGGTCGCCTTTTTTTGTATTCCGTCACAAAGGCCAAGGAGGAGGTAATATCTATATCGTCGGCAATGCGGCGCGCTTCGTCTTTCATGGGGCTGTGGGTGGCGAGGAGGATGCCGTAGGAATTGGAGATGAGGGTGTAGCCCGCCGTGCCCGTGGTCTTTCGGTAGGCGTGGGCGAAGCCGCCGTCGATAACCAGGACTTTGCCCTCGGCTTTTACGGGCTCTTCGCCTTTTTTCCGCTTCACCGGGGTGTGGCCGTTAATGATTTTGCCGCGGTCCGGGTCGATGTGAAAGGCGCGGAGGATTTTTTTTGCGAAATCCGCTTCTTCCCTCAGGCGGTAGTAGGGATTTTTTTCTTCCACGTGGGTGGCTTCATCGGCGATAAAGTAGCGCTCGAAGGTGGTGATCCGTGCTTTGCCGAAAAGGGGCGAGGCTTCGCCGCACCACAAATAGAACATGAGGTCCGCCGCCTGTTTCTGTTTTTCGCCTCGGGCGAAGAAGCTGTCCCGCACGGCACCATCGAAAGCATCCAATAGCGCCCGCCCGGCCAGGGGCTTTCCTAAAACGGAGGTGGGGGCGAAGTTGCCCGCCTCGTCTGTGGGCAAGCAGCCGTGGAAGAGCAGGTTGTCGTTACGAATCAAGTACATGCTCCCCGATTCGATCATAAAGCGGATGTGTTTTTTTAGCCGCTCGCAACCGGTGAAGCTTTCCGTGAGCCTGTCCACCACCTCTTGCTCCTCGTCCGTAAAGGCGTAGGGGTCGGCGGGATCCACGGTGGGAAAGTTTGTATCCAAAAGGGGATAGATTTTTCCGCCCACTTCCACCGTGCCCGATTCGAGATCCATGCGGTGCAAAAGGGCCATGTCGCTCATGTCATATTCCGGGTGTTTGGCGATGAGTTGGCCTTCCGCCTTAAATTGCAAGATGGCCATGGCTTTGTGGAGCTTCGCCAAGCTTTCGTTTTGCGCCGCGTGGGGGTCGGGATTTTTCGGATAAAAGGGCGCCGTGGCCTTGTATTTTTTTGCGTAGCGCACCAGGGGCAGGAGATTGATGCCGTAGCCGTCTTCGATGGTGTGAAGCACATTGTAGCGCAGGGCGATGCGAAGCACCGTGGCGATGAGGGCGAAGTTGCCTGCGCAGGCGCCGATCCAGGCGATGTCGTGATTGCCCCATTGAATGTCCACCTTCGGCGAGGCCATAAGGTAGTCCATGATCTTTTCCGCTTCCTCGCCGCGGTCGTAAATGTCGCCGATGACGTGGAGGGTGTCCACGGCGTAGCGCACGGAAAGATCCGCCAGGTCGCGAATGTAGGTTTCCCCTTCGCCGTAGGCCACGATTTTTTCGTGGAGTGTCTTCACATAGCCGGCCTTGTGGCGCAGCCCCGCTTCTTCCAATAAAAGGAGATTCAGAATTTTCTTTCGGTCTTCGGGAAAGGTGGCCTCGATTTGATCGTGGTCGTATTTCGCCGCCACTCGCTTCGCCACGACGATGAGGTCGGCCAGGGTGGTCTTTAAAAGGGCGTCGTATTCGTCGGGCGCCAGGGCTTCTTTTAAAAGCCTGAGTTTTTCTTCCGGGTAGTACAAAATCGTGGCCAATCGCTTTTTCTCGGCCTCGGATTTTTTCGGGAAGAGCTCGTCGATGTAGCGGCGCAAAAGCCCGGAGGCGTTTCGGATGACGTGGGTAAAGGCGCGATACTCTCCGTGAAGGTCGCTGACGAAATGCTCCGTGGGCTTCGGCAGATTCAGGCCGCTTTCAAGTAAGAGCGCCTCGGCCAGAGCCCGGTCGCGAGACGGGTATTTTTCGGCCAAAAGGCGGTAGTAATTTTTTTGTAATTGGGATAATTGCTCCATAGTCCCCTCCTTACTTGTTCTATACCCAGTTTTAGGGTATAAATGAATAGAAAAGAAAGAGAGGCGACTATGGATTTAAAAGATAAGATCAGAAGCTTAAAGGATTACCCGAAAGAAGGCATCATCTTTCGGGACATTACCACCCTTTTAAAAGACGGCGAGGCCTTCCGCGCGGCCATCGACGCCATGAAGGATTTAGTGAAGGATGAAGCCATCGACAAAATCGTAGGCATCGAAGCTCGGGGCTTTTTGCTGGGGGCGCCCCTGGCCTACGACATGGGCGTGGGCTTTGTGCCTATAAGAAAGCCGGGCAAGCTTCCCGCAGACACCATCTCCGCCGAATATGAATTGGAATACGGCTCCGACAAGGTGGAAATGCACGTCGACGGCGTGGAAAAAGGGGAGAAGGTGCTCATCGTCGACGACCTTTTGGCCACCGGCGGCACGGGGAGCGCGGCAGTGGAATTATGTAAACAGGCAGGCGCCGAAGTGGTGGGCTGCTTGGTTTTAATCGAGCTTCAGGGCTTAAACGGCCGGGAAAAAATGGGCGTGCCCGTCTATTCCCTTATGGAATTTCCCGCATAAGCAATAAAAAAACGGCCCGAGGGCCGTGGAGCGGGTGAAGGGAATCGAACCCTCGCGATCGGCTTGGGAAGCCGAGGCTCTGCCACTGAGCTACACCCGCATAAGTAAAATCATTTTACTCCTTCACGAAAAGCCTGTCAAGATAAGGGCGCCGAAAAGACCCGGAGCTTTCGGGCACCGATTCGCCGCCTGAAGGCGCAAGGGGGGGAAGGGGATTTTCGCCAATACAAAGAGCGCACCTTCGGGGGGCGCTCT
>NZ_JBBKBU010000020.1:0-44054 GCF_037892835.1 Peptoniphilus sp. HCN-40583 | reverse complement strand
AAAAGAGCCCTCGAGGCTCTTTTTTATTGCAAGCGTTCCACCACGCTCTTTAAATATTTTCCAACGACCACGGAGAAGCGTTCCAAATCTTTGATGCGCACGAAGTCCGTGCCGAAGATGAGTTTTTCCTGATCCAGCTCCTTGTCCTCGCCGGTAAAGACGCCTAAAACGGCACGCTGTTTCAGTTTGCCCTGAAGCACTTCCGCCGCCGTGTCGTAGACCGCGTCTTCCCCTTCGTAGTCGACGACATCACCTTTGCCCGTATCCAGGCCGACGGAGAGCAGGTCGTTGGGCATGCCGTCGGAAAGGACGATGAGCACTTTCGTGTCCGACTCGATTTCTTCCATGGTTTCGAAGACGTAGCGCAGGGCGAAGCCGTCGCGATTGGATCCGCTGGCTTTGTAGGAGAAGATCTCGCGATTTTCTTTGCTGTCGTCTTTGTAGTCTCGGAAGATGCGAATGATTTGGTAATTAAAGAGATTGCAAAAGCCCATGACCCGCGTGGGGATGCGAAGTTGGGTCAGTGCTTCGGCGATGAGAAAGCCCTGAATGGCCACTTCCGCCTGCCGATCCTGTTGGGAACCGCTCATGTCAAGAAGAATGTCCACGGCAAAGGAATTTTCCTGCTCGAAGGAATTTTTCTTGAAAATGCGGTCGTCGCCTAAAATTACGTGGCGCCACAAAAGGCCCGTGTCGATGGCGCCGTTGGCGGCCCGCACGGATTCCTGGGAGGAGTCGTCCAGCAGGTTTTTACGAATGATTTCTCTTAATTCAAAGATGGATCGTTCGTAAATGTGGCGGTCTTTTTCGTAGATGGCTTCCGTTTCTTGCCTTTGGGCGAGGATTTGATCCTCGAAAAACCGCGCCCCCATGTCGTTTTCGAAATTGCCTTTCGTGACGTGCAGGCGCATGCCTTGGTGCAGCCCCGTGGCGATGGTGGACTCGATTTTTTTTGCCTTGGCGGGAGAAAGGGTCTCCTTGCCGTAGTGTTTGCGTACTCGAGCCAAGGTACGGGCTTCGTTGTCGGCGCGGGTCCTGGTAATGGAGGCGTCGGATTCCACCACCTTCGATGTGTCCCGAATGACGCCGGAAAATTCCGCCGACTCGATGATTTCCGTGTCCTTGTCTTCGATTTGCTCCGCCTTGGTCTCCACGATTTGGCGGCGCTTCTTTTTCGGCTCCGCTTCCTCCGGCGGAGGCGGCACGTCTTTAACCTCGATCTTTTTTTCCACTTCGAAGGTTAAAGTGGGATTCACGTGGAAATGCTCCCGCCACAGTCGCGCCAAGTACTCGTAAAATTCGCCTTCGCTTTTTAATTTATCCCCGGCGATGAGCTTGCGCATTAAAGGCTCCAGGAACGTGCCGGCGCTCATGGGCTTGCCCATGCGGTAGGCGGCGTATTGCATTTCAATTTCCTGCGCCAAGTCCCTTTTGTTTAAAAAATCCAAGGTGCGGTAGCGTGTTTTGTAACTATCTTTGGCCATGGCCTTGATTCCGGGCCGCTCGCTGTACAAGGTATTTTTCGTATACTGCAGGGCCAAGATCCGCGCCACGGCGTTCATGTCCTTGCCGTTGGTGACATTTTGCGTGTTTTTTGCCACGAAGTTCACCAGGCGATTTTTCGGAAAAGCCCGATCGATCATTCCCGATTCCGCCGCGTCGAAGCCGTCGCCCTCGCCGCTGTAACGTCGCTGATAATTGCCGCCGACGGTCCAGTACACATTTTGTCGCCGCTTGTCCGTCCAGGTCATCGGAAGAGTTCACCTTTCGTCACGCCTTTTGCAAAAAGGGTATCGATGACATCTTCCACCACTTCTTTTTCGAAGCGGTCGAAGGATTTATTGACGATGCCCATGTTCAGGGCTTCTTTCACATCCAGCCCCCGCTCGATCATGGTAAGGGCGCCGAAAAGGCCACGCATATCCACGGCCTTGGAGGAAATTTCGCCTTCCAAACTTTTGTTTTGCAGGTCCGTAAAGAGGCGGGCAAAGAGGAGCATGCCTTCTTCGTTTAAATGGGTTTCTTCCCGCAAAATTTGTTTCAGTCCTTCGCCTTCCAAAATCGGCATGTCGATGACCATAAAGCGGCTGATTAAGGCTTCGTTTAATTCACGGGTGCCCATGTAGCCGTAGTTCATGGTGCCGATGAAGCGGGTGGCATCGTCCAGAGGAATGCGGTCGTAGCCCGCCACATCGATCATGCGGCGAAAGTCCAGCGCCGAGTGCACCACGGAAAGGGATTCGTTTTTCGCCATGTTGATCTCATCAAAAATAGCGAAACCGCCTTTTTCCGCCGCCAAGGTGACGGGGCCTTTTTTCAACACCACTTCCCCGTTTCTGAAAGTGTCCACGCCGATTAAAGAGGCGCTGTCTACATTGACATTAAGGGACATATTCCACATGGGGCGATTAAAAAGTTGGGCCAGGTTTTCGGAAAAGACGTTTTTCCCCGTGGCTTTCGGGCCGGAAAGCAAAATGTGGTAGCCGGATAAAATGGCGTAAATGGCTTTTTCCCAAATGCTTTTTCCGTAGTAGCGGTAAATGGATACGGGCACACGATCCGCCACGGCGGGATCCACTTTGTGTTCTGCGACAAAATCTTCTACGTCTTTCAGCAAGGTAGCGTCGATGGCTTGTTTGTTTAAAAAATCTACCAGTTGTTCTCTCTTCATGCTCTTCCCTTCTCTATATGAATTATTAAATTTATAATCTCGCTCTAGTTTATACCTCTTTCTTCTTGACATAAAGCAATTTTTTTATTTGTTCGATTTCATCAAATTTCATGACCAGGGCCAAGAGGAGGTAGCTTATTCCCGCCACGACCATGGCGCCCAAAAGGGCCACATTCGGCGAAAGAAAGCCCAGAAGGATTTTCTCCGCGCCCTTGGCGATAAGGCCCATGAGGGCCGAGGCCAAGGCGATTTTTATCAGATTTTTCACGCCGCCGGCGAGTTTTAGGCCCATGGCGGTGTTCTTTAAATGGACCAGCATGCCCACGGCCCCCACCCAAAGGGAGACGGAGGTGCCTATGGCCAGGCCACTTAGGCCCACGACTTTTCCGAGAATAAAACTTAAAGCCACGTTAACCGCCGCCATATACGCCGCGTTGATTAAGGGCACGCGGGCGTCTTTTCGGCTGTAGAAAATCCGTACGCCGATTTCCCGAATGCCGATGGCGAAAAGGCCCAGGGCGTAAAACAAAAGCACTTCCCCCGTGGCCCGCACATCTTCCGCGGAAAAGGCGCCGCTTAAAAACAAGAGCTGCACGATTTCTTTGTGAAAGCACAGGACGCCGACGGTGGCGGGCAAGACGAAGGCCGCCATCAAAGAGAGGCTCTCCCGCATCACACGAGACAGTTCCTCGCTGCTTTTATCTTCCACCAGCTTCGCCATGCGGGGGTAGGTGACGGTAACGATGCTGGTCACCACAATGCCCGTGACGAATCCCTGAATCTTCGTGGCGTAGTTAATGACCGCGACCCCGGTGGGGGCGATGACGGAGGCCATGGCCTTGCTAACAATATTGTTCAGCTCCAAGACCGAGGTGGAGATTAATATGGGAAAAATTAAGCGCCACATATGCCCCATGGCCGCCCCTTTCAGGGGATAGCCTCTACGCAGGTGAAAGCCGCTTTTTTTCAGATAGGGCAAAAAGATCACGTATTGAAAACAAAAAGCGAACAAAATGCCCAGGGCCAGAAGGCGCAAGTCGCCGGCGCGGCCCAAGAACATGGCCGCGATTAAAATGCTGTTCATGACCACGGAGTGGAACATGGAGACGATAAAGTGTTCGTGAATTTGCAAATAGGCTTTAAAGATGGAAAAGACGGCGCTTACCGTCATGCTCAGTGCCGTCACCCGGCTCATGGCCACGGTTTTCTCGAAGGTGGCGCCTTGAAAGCCCGGCGCCATCACATGCACCAGTACCGGCGCAAAAATAATGGCGAGGACGCTGAGGATTAAGGCGATGACCGCCACGGCAAAGGCCAAGGTGGTGGTGAAGCGATTCGCTTCCTCCTCACCTCCTCTGTGGGCCATTTCCGTGTAGACGGGAATGAAGCCGCCGGCGATGGAACCTGAAAAAAGATTGGATAAGACCATAGGCAAAGTAAAGGCGATAAGAAAAATATTCGCCACGGCGGATGTGCCAAAAAAATGGGCTAGGGCTTTTTCCCTAGCCAATCCAAAACATTTGGTCCCTATGGTAATGAGCATTAAAAGCAGGGATGTGTGCTGCATAATTCCCTACTTTAAGATACCGAAGCTGTAGCCGTCGTCCCGAAGGGCGTCGATGACGTGGGGCAAGGCGTCGGCGGAAAGCTGCTTCGTTTCCGCATCGTGCATTAAAATGACGACCACCGAAGCGTCGCCGTTTTTCGGCATGGACTTCTTCAAAAATTCCACGAGGCCTGCAGCCGTAGTGGGGCGGCGACTGGCCGGTTCCGCATCGCCGGTGAGGGCGTTCCAGTCGATCCAGGAAATGCCCATGTCTTTCAGCTTTTGATCGGCCGCATCCAGCCCCTTCCAGCTCATGTGCCCGCCGGGGTAACGCCACGCGCCGGCATGAAAGTTTTTCCCTAATATGCTTTGCAGGGCCTTTTGCGTTTTGATGGCTTCCCCTTCGATGGCCGCCGTATCGGCAACCCGTCCGGGATAAAGCTTGGTGTAATCATGGCTGTAGGAGTGCAGGGCAATGGCGTTGCCTTCGACTAATTCCCGTAGCAAAATATCGCGATTTTTTTCATGGATGCTTTTTCCCACGACAAAGAAGGTTCCGTGGGCATCTTTTTCTTTCAGCGTGTCCAAAATTTGGGGCGAAATCTTGTGATTCGGGCCGTCGTCGAAGGTTAAGAAGGCGATTTTTTTCTTGCCCGTATATTCCCGCTTGCCTTGAATGATTTCGGAAATTTCTCCCGCATCGTAGGCGTAACTCGAAGCGCGGGTAATGTGGTTTTCACCTTTGGCCAGGCGAATTTCAATGCGGTCGTTAATAATATTATTGGTTAAGTTGCCGATTTCTTGCGGCGTGTAGCTGCCCACGGTATGTAGGGCATCCATGTTTTTAAGGACGAACCATTCGATTTGGTTGCCGCCCCCATCCGATGCGCCAGAAGCGGCGAGACGTTTTAATTTATGAAAGGCCCCGGCGAAGACGATTAAAATCACGGCCAAAAGCACGAGGCCGCGAAGGCGCGCCTGTCTCTTTCGCTTTTGGATGCGCATTTTTCTGCGCCGCCGTTGTCTTTCCATTTCTTCTTTATTCATAGCTCCTCCTTAAGGGTGCACCGTAATGGTTTGTGCAATTTTCCTGCCGTCGCCGTAGACGTAGCCTTTCAGCACACTGCCGTTGTATAGCCACAGCACGCGGCGGCCCTTTAATGTATCTTCAATATTTACCATGTCCAATAAATAGGTCGCATCGGAATCTAAATCCTTTAGCTGTACCAATCGCCCCTGTCCGAAAGCCAGGTACCTGTCGCCCATGAGCTTGACGCTGTGGCCTTTGTTCTTGTCGTAGGCTGCAAAAGACACGGCCTGTAGCGTATCTCTATCGAGAATGGTGACAAGGCCTAAATCCCCGTCGTCCAGGAGAATGTAGGACGCACTGAGGCTGAAGTGGGCCGCCTTGGAATCCAAGGGCCTGTCTTCCCGGTCGTCTTCGTGTATAAACAAAACGCCGCCTCTTCGGTAAATAATGCGTCCGTCTTGAACATCGAAGTCTTCCGTGTCCCGATCCACTACCCGCTTTAACACTTTCGATTTCGGCGAGTAGGCGTAGATGCCGCCGGGCCTTTGAAAGTACACGTGGCCGCGGTCGTAGCAGATTCTTTCTGCGCCTTCCATGGCGTAGGGCAAGGGATAGGATTTGCGGCTCATTTTATCGAGCGAATAAATGACTAGCCGCTGACCATCCACAGCTAGGGCCGATTTCGTTTCGTCGTCGTAGTACACCGGCGCGTCTAAGGCCAAGTCGCCGATAAAGCGAATGGACTGTTTTTCGTTGATTTGAAAAAAGCTGCCCATGCCTCCGGGCACTTTTTCGCCCCAGCCCATGATCTGCGTGGTGCTGATATCGTAAATTTCCGTGGCCATGGCGCCGTCGCGATAGGGGGAGATGCTTCCCACCTTCACGGCGCGATCGGGGACCACTTTCGTTTGATCCTCCGGCGGCAGAATCAACAGGCGGGATCCGTCGTCTGACAGATTGATTCCATAGCCCATTTCCTTCAGTGTAAAGACCAGGGGCACATAGAGTGCGTCGCCGTCAAATGTGGGATAAGACGCGGCCTCTGCTCGCCCCGATGAGCGAACCACCACGGCTTTATCCGCCGCCATGTAAATGCGATTGATTTGATTGATGGTAATGATTTTTTCTTCGGGAAAATAGCCCATGCGCTTTTCTCCCACCAGTCGGATAAAATCCTTGTAGGCAAGGGCCCAATCGCCGTTTATTTTTTTTACGGGATAGGTGTAATGCACCGGGACCGCGCCCTTGGATCGCCGAAAGATATAAAGCTCCGGCACATGGGTGGGCGTTTCCACCACCGGCTTTTTCGATGGTATGTCGCGAAAAAATTTCTCCTCCGTCGAATAAGGCTTCGCCGCCACTAGGAAGGCGAGAAGAAAACACGCCGCCAAAAGGGCTTTTCTTTTCATCATCTTTCGCCTCCGCCATTATTTTACCACAGCCCGAGGGCTTGAAATTCTAAGATAAATAGGATTTATCACTCAAAAGGTGCGATGACATTGTCCTTTTCCAAAAGGCCCAGATAACTAAACGCCGCCTCGCCGAAAGCCGTGGGACGGAAGATGATTTTCCCCTCGTCGTTTACGGCCATGTCGTATAAATCCAGGTCCCGACCCAGATCCATGATACGTCTCAGAATCACGTCGTCTTTTTCACCGACCACTTCCCTGAAAAGCTTGGCGCCCGGCTTGAGGCATTGGGCATAAACATCTCGAAAAGGCCATTGGCGGAAATACACATCTGCTCCTTGGAATTTTTCGTTAAACAGAGTGCTTACCCAAAGCACCAACTTTTCTTCGTCTTCCATTTGCATGTATTGCTCCAGGCGAATGGTGGGAAGAAGCAGGCCCTCTTCCACAAAGACCAAGCTCTTTAAAAGGGCGAATTTTCTGAAAAACACCAGCTCCGGAAAGCTGCTCTCCCGATTGGCTTGGCTCTTTTGCAGAAAAATCGGCACATTTTGCCGCACCTGAGCCAAGCTCTTCTGGTTCAAGGCGCCGGTTTTCGTCACCATTAAATCTTCGTCGAGAATGGTTTCCAGGTAGCGATCGAACTGATCCAGCCAGCGGGAGGAACGCTTCATCTCGCCCCGAGCCTCTGCCAGACTGTTTACCCGGTACATTCCCCGCACCGAGTGGGCGAGGCGCCTTTTGTAATCGAGAATTTTTTTATCCGCCGGCTCCAGGGAGCGTAGGCCCGCGTCGTTTCCCCGCATGCGGCACCAGTGGCGAAAGAGGGCGTAAATCCGAAGCATTTGGGCGTCGTCGGCAAAATCCCCGTCGTTTGAGGCCGCCACCATAAGCTCGTCGTAGTGGGTGAAGCCATTGTCCTCAAGATTCACCCCTTCCGCCATAAGCACCGCCGAATCCATGTGCTCGAGAAGGTACATATCCGCCACCACGGCGGCGTCGTCATCGGCAAATTCCGGTGCCAGGGCGAGAATGCCCTCGGAGACATCCAAAAGCGCTTCCTCCTCGTCGAAAGGCAAACTCTCCTCGTCCTCCGCCCGAGCATAGGCCAGGGCAAAGAGAAAGAGGATTTCCGGATTCCCGTTTTTTAAGGTGTCCTCATAGGCCTTTGTGTTTTCCTGCATCATGGGCTGACGCTTTTTCAGTTCCATGACCTGTTCTCCAAAGGCATCCCGTAATTTTTCAGGCACAACCTTCGCCTTGTTGAAGAGAAAATGGCCCACGGAAGTTTCCACGATGCGACCCAAAAAGAGATCCCCCTCTTTCAGCGCCTTCGCCTCTTCCGTGGCCTCGAGGATGACGGCGGGCTCGGGAAACAGAAGGCTTTGAACATAAATGCCCGCCTCGCTTTTGTAATTGACGCGGTAAATGGACAGATAGGAATCGAAAATCCGCTCCAAATAAGGCTCCACGCCGCGCATTTTGTGAATGTGGCGCCACAACTGGCCCACCAATTGGCTCGTGGTGGGGCGATTTTCCTCCGTGTCGAACATGAGCCAGGCGGCCAAGTCGAAATGAGGAATCGACACGCGCATGGGCGCATACATTTCCTCGTCTTTAAATAAGTCGTCCATGGGAATGTTGTGGCGAGTGGAATCCACAATGGCCACAATATCCTCCAGGGTTTTCAGCCAAAGCTGTGTATTAGACATGGGTTACTCCTTCGTCGTAAAGGGCTTTTGTGGCTTGGAGCTTTTCCAAAACCACATGGACGTGAAAATTCACAATGGGATCGGGAAGCACCTCGTCCATGCCCTCAAACAGTTCCGTGTAGTGGAACAGTTCTTGAATAATCAATTTATTTTCCGTCGTTAGTTTGCTTTCCATCAGATTCATATGAGACAAAACCCGCAGCGAAATAAAGCATTCGCTGAAATGATCCAGGAGATTTTCCACGCCGTAAAGGTCTACGTCTCGGGCAAAGGGCTCAGACATTTCTTTTTTGATGAGCTCAAAGGATTCCTGGGTTTTGGCGAGCTCTTTTTGCAGCGCATCGAGCCCGATCTTTTCGTCAGCGAGAATCACGGCCTCGGAAAGGCGAAAAATATCTTCGTATGTCTGCTCCAAGAGGTTTTCGAAACTGCGCTTCGGCGTGGGCCGGGAGATGAGGTAATTAATGACCAGGGAGACGAAAATCCCGAGAAAGGTCCCGATAAGGCGGTTGACGCCGTAAATTAATTGGGATTGCGTCGATGAAAAGCTGGCCACGAAAATAATATTCGTGAGATTAATAAAGCGGTTCATCTTAAATTTCAGCAGGGTTAAGATAATAATGACGATGCCCACGCCGGCGATAAAGGGACGAATGTAAATGTTGTCGGTGATCAGTGCCAAAACATAGCCCAGGACCACGCCCATGACGCAGGTAAACATTCTAAGTCTGACGGCTTTGTGGGTTTCGTGGACCGAAGGCTGCATGGTGGTCATGGCGGCGATGGCCACAAAAAGGGGCGTATGAAGCCCAAGTATATTCGATAAAAACAATCCGATGACGACGGCCAGAGCCGTTTTAAATGTACGCATGCCGACATGGGGCAAATGATCTTTTACCGGTGGAATGTTCAAATTCTGTTCTCCTTTTTGCACTTCTAGAAAAAGTATAGCAAACTGAAAAAAAACTGCAAGGGAGAGGCCCGTTTCAATCTTCGGAATCGGGGTATTATAATAAAAAGTAGTGAGAGGAGACATGACTATGCGTATTGAATTTTACGGAAAGAATATTGAAGTGACGTCAGCTTTAAAAAATCAAGCGGAAAAGAAACTGTCGAAACTGGACAAGTACTTTGCCGAAGAGGTAAAAGCGAAAGCCACATTCTCTGCCACCAAGGGCGATCACACCACTGAAATTACGGTGTTCTTACCGACCAGCATTGTCCGCGCAGAAGAAACGACTCAAGACATGTACGCCTCCATTGATTTGGCTGTGGACGCGCTGGAAAGGCAAGTCCGCAAGTACAAGACCCGCCTGAAACGGCGCCACCAAAATGCCGAAACCATTCGCTTCGAAAATTTCGAACAAGCCATGCCGCAAAGCGAAGAAGACGAACAAGGCAAGATTATTTCCAAGCGGAAGCACTTTAAACTTCTGCCCATGCACGAAGAAGAAGCCATGCTTCAAATGGAACTGTTGAACCACAATTTCTTCGTCTTCTTAGATGCCGAAGACAGCGCACCGGCCCTGCTTTACAAGCGCCGCGACGGCAATTTCGGTCGCATCGACTTCGATATTTAATCTTAAACACGCCCTATAATAAAGAAACCGGACGCTCGTCCGGTTTTTTAATTGGATTCAATTTCTTTCGGCAGCTCGATAAAGACCTGGAAGTAGTCTCCGTCGATAATCATGCGAAATTCGCCGCCTAAAATTTCCACCAAGTTTTTGGCAATATAAAGACCCAGGCCGCTTCCTTCCGTGGTGCGGCTCTTGTCCCCCCGAATGAATTGATTGGACAATTCGGCGGTGGACTGGTTAATCTTGTTTTTCGACAGATTCTTCATATTGAAGTAGATCTTTTCCCCCACCACCGAGGTGTTGGCGGTGACGGTGGTATTTTCTTTCGCATACTTATAGCAATTACTAAAGAGGTTTTGAATGACGCGGCTCAAAACATTGCCGTCGGTGTAAATGGGAATGTCTTCCGCATCGGAGGTGTAGACGAAATTTAAATTCCTGGATTCATAATCGGCGGCAACGTCGCCGTAGATCTGGCTGACTAATTCGTTAAAGTCGATAATCACCGGCTCCAGAGTAACATTGCCGCTGCCCGTCTTCGAGGCTTCGATCAGATTAATAATCATGCTCTTGAGCCGCTCGGAATTGCGCCCCAGAATATGAATGTAATTTTTCGCCTCGTCGTCCATGACGTCTTTTTTGCTTAATATGTCAGCGTAGTTAATGATGCTGGTTAAAGGCGTTTTTAAATCGTGGCTGATATTGGTGATGAGCTCGGTCTTCATCTTTTGCGACTTCACCTGGGCCTGAGCCGCCTGATACATGCTGTCTTTGATCCGGGTCAGATCCATTAATGCCTCGTAGGTGGATTCCTTCATCATAGGCGAGAAAGCCGTAATGTCCACATAGCTTTGAGTCTCGGCAATGGCGGCGCGAAGGATGCGGTTTTGAACCACCTCGTCTTCCCCCATGAGCATGAGCCGCAAAACGGGCATAATTAACATGCCGTAGAGAACGGGAAAGCCTGTAAACACCATGAGAAAGTAGATAATTAAAAACAGATTCATGAAACAAAAGAAGCCGTAGATGGCTTCTTTATTCATTTCTTTAATCATGCTCGCCGTGAGCCAGGTGCGGGTGGTGGCCCGCATAAAAAGCTTCACGCACCAAAAGACCAACAGAAGCACCAAGACCGTCAGGCTGTAGAAGGCGGAGCGGGAAGGATCGTAAACGTGTCCGCCGAAAAAAGACGCGAAAAGACTCATGCACCCCATGATAAACCACAGGTCCACCCAAATGATTTCCAGGTAATTGCCCCGGCAGTATTTATAGGCGCGGGCTTTGATCCCTTGGAAAAATTGCCGACTCTTGTCGGTCATTTAGTCCACGTCCTCGAATTTGTAGCCCATGCCGTAGACGGACTTAATGTAATCGGGCTTTCTCGGATTGATCTCCACTTTGTCCCGCAAATGGGAGATGTGTACGGAAATAACTTTTTTTACGTCGTGGGCCGATTCTTCCCACACAATTTCGTAAATTTCGTCGCTGGAGAAGACCCGCCCTTTGTTTTTCATGAGCAGACGCAGAATCTTGTACTCGTGGGGCGTTAAATTGGCCACTTCCCCGTCTACCCGCACTTCCTTGGCGTTGTCGTTTAAGCTGATGCGGCCCACGGTGTAATTGCCGTCGTCGATTTCCGCCGCGCCTAAAGAGGTGTAGCGGCGAATGCCGGAGTTGACCCGGGCGATGAGTTCCACGGCGTTAAAGGGCTTGATGATGTAGTCGTCCGCCCCCATGTTCAAGCCGATGATCTTGTCTGTGATTTCACTTTTTGCGCTTAAGATAATAATGGGAATGTTGCTGGTTTCGCGGATTTTTAAAATGGCGGACATGCCGTCCATGTTAGGCATCATTAAATCCATTAAGACCAGGTGAATGTCCTCTTTTTTCATTACTTCCAGGGCCTCGAGGCCGTCGTAGGCGGGAAACACCCTGTATCCTTCCGCTTCCAAGTAGATTCTTATTGCCGAGACGATGTCCTTTTCGTCGTCGCAAACCAAAATATTGTATTGCATAAATCATCCTCCATCTTAGGTCTATTCTATCATAACTATGATATAATCGCCTTAGGAGGGAAGAAGGATTCTATGAATAAATTGAAAAGGAAACTCAAAGGTTTCGTTACAAAAAAGCCTTTCGCTTTTTTCGATATCCTTTTCTACAATATTTTGAAAAACGATTCGATACAAAAGGCGGCGAGCCTGTCCTACTTTTTTGTTTTGGCCATCTTCCCCTTTTTTATCGCCCTGTTAAATATTCTCAACGTGGTGAACCGAAGCTATCTTTCCAAAGTGTCGCAAATACTGGACAATTTGCCGCCGGAGATTCAAAGCATTGCCACGAGTTTTTTTAAAGACCTGCAGCTGAACTCGTCTTCGGCCCTTTTGTCGATTTCCTTAATCGGTACGATTTATGTGGCCAGCAAGGGCATTAAGCAGCTGATTAAGAGCATTAACGACAGCCTTTCCATTGCGGAAGATCGAAACATTTTGTCTCTCACCGTCCTGTCGTTTATTATTACCATCGCCCTTTTCGCCTTGGTGATTTTGCTCTTTGTCACCCAAGTCATCGGCTCCAATGCCCTGCGCTTTGTTTTTCAGTTTTTGCAGCTGCCCCCGAAGGCATTTACATTCATCCGCCGCATTACCACCTTCGTGCCCCTGGTGTATATGTTTTTGAGCTTCTACTGCCTCTACCGCTTCGCACCGAAGTGGCCTGAAGGCACGAAGCCGAAAGCCGGTGTACACTTGGCAGCGGCTTTATTTTCCACCGTAGGCATTTTACTTTCCAACGCGGTATTCGGCTATTATGTAGCGAATTTTTCCAATTATTCCAACACCTACGGATCCCTGGCGGGGATGATTATCTTTTTAGTATGGCTCTATCTGTTCGGCCTGATTCTGCTCGTCGGCAGTTCCGTTCAGGCGAGTCTTTATCTATTGAACACGAAAGGCGCCCAATGGCCACGGGAAGAAACCCTGCTTTCGGGCCTGATCTCGTCGCACACACAAGTGCTCTGATTAGTATAGGAGTTATTTATGAAACAATTTATCGTCGATACCTTTACGGAAAAAGTATTTAAGGGCAATCCCGCGGCGGTTTGCCTGCCCGATCGCCTCTTAACCGATGAGCTCATGCTGGCCATTGCCAACGAAAACAATTTGTCGGAAACGGCCTTTGTCATTAAAAACGGAGATAAATACGTGCTCCGCTCCTTCACGCCGGAAGAGGAAGTGGATTTTTGCGGCCACGCCACTTTTGCCGCCGCCTACATCGTGTTTTTGATTTTGGAGCGGGAAAAGGACACGATTTATTTCGAAACGAAATCCGGCACCATGCCCGTCTCGAGAAAGGGCGATCTCTTTACCATGGACTTGCCCACTTTCCCGTTGAAAAAAGTCCCCGTTACCGATGAAATGACGGCGGCGGTAGGCGCCACGCCCAAGGAAGCCTACATGGGCAGGGATTTACTCTTGATCATGGAAGATGATTTTGATTTGGCGGGATACGATCCGGACATTTTAAAGATCAAGACCTTGGAAGGCTCCATGCTCCACTTGACCAAGGCAGGCGACGGGGATTACGACTGCATCTCCCGCTCCTTTGCGCCGAAGCTCGGCGTCGACGAAGACCCAGTCTGCGGCTCCGGCCACTGCCACATTTGCGTCTACTGGTCGGAAAAATTAAACAAGCCCGACATTTTGGCCTACCAAGCCAGTCGCCGCGGCGGCATTTTGGAAACCTACGTCACCCCGGGCCACGTCAACTTAACGGGCCACGCCGTCATGTTTTATCGAGGCGACATTCACATCTGATCCCCTGCACAAAAAAAGCGATCCCTCTTTTTAGAGAGATCGCTCTTTTATTGCCTTTATTCGTAATCCACATCCCGGGCCTTCATGCACACGATGCCGGAAACAGACGCCGCCCCTGCATCCATGCAGGCTTTTTGCGCGGCCCCCATGGTGGCGCCGGTGGTGTAGGTGTCGTCGATTAACAAGAGGCGCTTCCCCGACACATGGCTTGCGGCGAAGGCGTTCTCGACATTCAATGCCCGAGCCTTGGCCCCGAGGCCGATTTGATCCTTGACCTTTTTTGTGAGCACAAGCCTCTCTTCAAAGGGCAGATCCATCTGTGTCGCCACTTTGCGGGCGATGAGCCCCGGCGGATTGTAGCCCCGAATGCGCCGCTTTTTCGCCGAGGTGGGCACGCAGACGATGGCGTCGAAGGGGCCGAGGCCGCTGTGGCGCAAAAAATCCGCCGCCATTTCGCCGAAGACCTCCGCCCAATACCGCTCTTCGCGAAATTTTAAGCCTTCGATCATAAAGGACGCCGCCTTATTTTCCCGAAGCAGAGCGTAGACGGGAAAGGCCTTTTCGCTTAAAATCGCCTCCCCCATAAAAGAGAGGGTGTCTAAACAGCTTTCGCAGAGGTGAAATGCCGAGGCAGCTTCTTTTTTGCAGAGTGCGCAGTCTCCCGATGCGAAAAATCCCCTTACCATTCCCTCTTCTCCTTTAAAATGACATCCAAATCGGAATAGCGCCAGCGAATGCGGTTGTTTTCAACCATGCGCTTTAAGACCTGAAAGCTTCCGACGATGACCACCAGCTTCCGCGCCCGGGTGACGCCGGTGTAGAGAAGGTTTCTCGTATAGAGCATGGGCGGGCCGTTTAACAGGGGCATGACCACCACGGGAAATTCCGATCCCTGAGACTTGTGCACGGTGCTGGCATAGGCGGGCATAAGCTCCGGCAAGTATTCGTTCGTGTAGGTGCAAAGCTTGTCGTCGTAGAGGACCTTGATCCACCCGCCGGCGGGATCCACCGCCGTGACTCGGCCCAAATCGCCGTTAAAGACGCCTTCGCCCTCGTTGTCGAAAACTTTGTTTTGCGACTTCCAGGGCATTTGGTAATTGTTTTTCGTCTGCATCACCTTGTCGCCGACGCAGTAGGTGAAGCCCCGGCTCTCAAGGCCCTTCTTTCCGGGATTCAAGGTCTTCTGCAGAGCTTCGTTTAAATGCTCGATGCCGCAAATGCCCTTTTTCATCGGCGCCAGAACCTGTATGTCTTCCATGGAATCCACGCCGTAGAAGGCGGGCAGGCGGTTTTTCACCAAATCGCAAATGAGTGCCAGGGCCTTGTCGGGATCGCTCTCTTCCATAAAAAAGAAATCCGTGCCCTTTTCATTGACCCGAGGCAATTCCCCGTGATTGATGCGGTGGGCATTTTTTACGATGTAGGAGGTTTCCGCCTGGCGAAACACTTCGTCCAACTGCACGGAAGGCACTTCCCCGGAATCCAAAATATCCTTCAACACATTTCCCGCCCCCACCGGCGGCAGCTGATCCACGTCGCCGACGAGTATGAGGCGGGTTTTTTCCTTTAAGGAGGTGAGCACGTCTCGCATCAGGAGCAAATCGATCATGCTGGCCTCGTCGATAATCAACACATCGGCATCGATGTCGTCGCCGGAGACGATGGAGTCGGTGCCCTCTTCGTCGATGTAGTCGTATTTTAAGAGGCGGTGAATGGTGGAGGCGCCTCGGCCCGTGGCCTCTTCCATGCGCTTCGCCGCACGTCCCGTCGGCGCAGCCAGTGCGATGGAAAGATTCAGCCGATCCATGGCTTCCACAATGGCCCGAAGGGTGGTGGTCTTCCCCGTGCCGGGACCTCCGGTAATGACGAGGAGGTGGGAATCCACGGCCCGCATAAGGGCTTCTTTTTGCTTGTCCGCCAAGGTCATGTCCAGCTTTTCGCACACGGCACTCACCATGTCTTCCGCCATGTGCTCGGCGAGATCCACTTTGCCCCGCTTTTTAATCTCCCGCGCCACCAATTGCTCGGCGCGGAAGTAGTTGAGGAAGTAGATTTTCACCACGCCGACGCGCTGGGCCAGGTAAATGTCCGGATCCACGGCGAGGATTTGCAGAAATTCCTCCACAAAGGTCACGTCCATGTTTAAAACCCGGGCCGCCTCTTCCATTAAAAGGTCCTTGGGCAGGTAGCAGTTGCCGTCTAATACGCCGTTGGTCAAGACGTATTTCATGGCGGCGACGATACGCTTCGGGTCGTCTTCCGCCATGCCGATTTTTCTCGCAATTCCGTCGGCCTTTAAAAAGCCGAAGCCCCGCACCTTCCCCGCCAAGGCGTAGGGATTCTTTTCGATCATGGCCGGGGCATCTTTGCCGAAGACTTTGTAAATGGCCATGGCTTCTTTATTGGTGAGATCGAAGGCCGCCGCATCGAGAAAGAAATCCCGCATGCCCTTCTGCTCTTTCAGGGCGTCTAAAATCACGGCGAGCTTTTTCTTGCCGATGCCCTCCACCTCGTTCAGCCGCTCCGGTTCCTCTTCGATAATCTGCAGGGTCTCCTCACCGAAGGTGTCCACAATGCGCTTCGCCGTCACTTTTCCCACATGGGGAATAAGGCCGCCGGAAAGGTAAGCGGTAATGGCTTCCTTCCCTCGCGGCCTTATTTTTTCCACCCGGTCAAAGGCGAACTGCTCCCCATACTTCGGGTGATAAATCAGCTCGCCTTCCAGGCGCAAATGCTCTTTTTCATGAAAGGCGATGGACGTGCCTACAATGACGATATCCGTATCCTCCGTAATGAATTGGGCGACGGTATAGCCATTGCTTTCGTTTCGAAAAATAATATGATCCAAAACGCCTTCGATGATCACAAAGTCCCTACTTTCTGTTTTTCAATGCCTCTAAGATGGCTTCCACCTTATTCGTTTCTTCCCACGGTGCCGTCACATCTTCGCGGCCGAAGTGACCGTAGGCGGCGACATTTTTGTAAATGGGGCGCAAAAGATCCAAGTCGCGAATAATCGCTGCGGGACGCAGGTCGAATACTTCGTGGACCAAGTCTTCGATTTCGTTGTCGGTGAGATCCGAGGTGCCGTAGCTTTCCACGTAGACAGACAGGGGCTTGGCGATGCCGATGGCGTAGCTCAAGCCGATTTCGCATTTGTCGCAAACGCCTGCGGCTACGAGATTTTTCGCCACATAGCGGGCGGCGTAAGCGGCGGAGCGGTCAACTTTTGTCGGGTCTTTGCCGCTGAAGCAACCGCCGCCGTGGCGGGCATAGCCGCCGTAGGTGTCCACGATGATCTTGCGGCCCGTAAGCCCTGCATCGGCCACCGGTCCGCCTTCCACGAAGCGGCCCGTGGGATTGATGTAGATCTTCGTGTTCTCATCCATCCACTTGTCGGCGACCACGGGATCGATGACGTATTTTTCGATGTCCCCCCGAATGGTATCCAGATCCACCGCCGGGTCGTGTTGAGTACTGACCACGATGTTTTCGAGGCGCACCGGCGTGCCGTCGTGGTATTCCACGGTGACTTGGGTCTTGCCGTCGGGACGGAGATAGGTTAAGGTGCCGTCTTTGCGCACGTCGGAAAGCTTCTTCGCCATTTTGTGGGCGAGGGAAATGGGCAAGGGCATAAGCTCTTCCGTTTCTCGGCAGGCGTAGCCGAACATAATCCCCTGATCCCCGGCACCGAATGCGTCCAACTCCTCGGTGCCCGCTTCCTTAAAGCGGTCGACGCCCATGGCGATGTCCGGGCTTTGTTCTTTAATGGCGGAAATAACCGCCACGGATTCGGCTTCGAAGCCGTTTTGCACGCCGTGGACGTAGCCGATGTCCGTTAAAGTTTGGCGGACTACGTTGGTGAAGTCCACATAGGCATTGGTGGAAATTTCACCGGTGATGACTACCATACCCGTAGAAACCAAGCTTTCACACGCCACGCGGGCGTTTTTGTCTTTTGCGAGAATCGCATCTAAAATTCCGTCGGAAATTTGGTCGCACACCTTGTCCGGGTGGCCTTCGGTGACCGATTCCGAGGAAAATAACCATTTATTCATTTTTTCCTCCTTATGATTCAATAAAAAAAGCCTGCACGCGGCAGGCTTTCATTCTTATCTTTCAGACCTGTCGCGTCTGTAGGATTTAGCACCAAAAAGGGTTGCCGGGTTTCACAGTGCCTAGTCACTCCACCGCTCTTAATAAGAATGTTAAACAGTGATAATAGTATAGACGAATCAAAAGGAAAATGCAAGTCACGGTTTCCAAAAACCTTTTTTCATAGCGGCCTTGATGAGTTCATCGCGAAAATCCGGATGGGCGATGGCGATTAACGCCTTGGCCCGCTCGTAAAGGCTCTTACCCTTTAAATTGCAAATGCCGTATTCCGTGACCACATACTGGGTCACCGGGGCGGGCAAGGTGACGATGGTGCCCGTTAGAAAATCGGGGACGATGTTGGAATGGCGCAGGCCGTTTTTGTCCACGCGAGATGAGCGCAAGCAAATAAAGCCCTTGCCCTCCGGCGCCAGGTAGCTTCCCACGGCAAAATCGAATTGGCCTCCGGCGCCTGAGATTTGCCGCGTACCCACGCTTTCCGAGCTCACTTCGCCCCTGAGGTTCACCTGAATCGCCGTGTTAATGCTGGTCATTTTGTGTTGGGCGGCGATGGTGGCGGCACCGTTGACGTAATCCACCGGCCCTACGACGATGGAAGGATTTTCGTCGACGAAGTCGTAAAGGGCCTCGGTGCCCGCCAAAAAGGCACTCACCTGCCGACCGCGGTCCAGGTTTTTTTTCATGCCGGTGATTTTTCCCGCCAAGGTCATTTTCATAAAGCTGTCCACGTACATTTCCGTGTGCACGCCTAAATCCTTTAAGCTGCTGCCTGCGATGACATCGCCGATGGCGTTAGGCAATGCGCCGATCCCCAGCTGCACCGTGGCTTCATTTTCCATGCGTTCCACCACGATTTCAGCAATTTTTCTGTCTAACTCGCCGTAGTCTCGATTGGGCAAGACGCCCATGGCGTGGGGCTTTGCCTCAATGATCACATCCACCTGATCGATGTGGAGTTCGCTCTCACAAAGGCCGAAAATCCGCGGCTGCTTTTCGTTGACCTCCACGATCACCGTCTTCGCCTTTTCCGCCAGTCGGAAAAAGTGGCTGCCGTCGATGCCGAAGTTAAAGTAGCCGTGCTTGTCCATGGGCGAGACGGAGATCACCAGGGCGTCCGTGTCTCTGTTTTCCGTAACATAGCGAATGATTTCCGAGTAGCGCACGGGAATGTGGTTGGCCGTGCCCTGATCCATGGCGCGGCGCACTTGGCCGGTGCCGTGCCAGCTCTGCCACAGGAAGGGGCCGCCTGCATCTACCAAGCGGGAGGAATCCACGAGGACGCCGTTTCGTATGGCCACGTGATTCAGCTCATGGGCCCTCTCCGCCAGAGCCGCATCAAATTCCACGGGGAAGTTTGCGCCGAAACCGATTTCGATTTCATCGCCATCTTGAATCAGGGCCGCCGCTTCTCGTGCCGTCTTCAGTTTTTCTTTGTAAATCTTCTCGTACATACTTTAAATTCCCTCACAAAAAAAGCCGACCGCAGTCGGCTCTTTCCTATCGTTTGTTGCTTCTGCGCCAAATACCCATTTCTTCAGCACTCTTAATGAGTTCATCTCTGAAGTCGGGATGTGCTAAGTTAATGAGTCCTTCGGCTCTTTCCCAGGTGCTGCGGCCTTTGACATTGAAGATGCCGTATTCCGTACAGATCATGTGGGTGTTGGGGCGTGCCACGGTAATGGCGGAACCTGTTTGGAAATTGGGGAGAATCCGGGAGACGGTTTCGCCTTGTTTGTTGGTAAAGGTGGAGCTTAAGCAGATAATGCTCTTGCCGCCTTTAGCCAGGTAAGCGCCTAAGGCGAAGTCTAATTGACCGCCGGCGCCGGAGATGTGGCGAAGGCCGGTGGATTCGGAGGATACTTGTCCCCACAGGTCCACGTTCAATGCGTTGTTAATGGAAATAAAGTTGTCGATTTCTGCGACGACGGCGGCGCTGTTGGTGTATTCAACCGGTGCAGCCATACATTCCGGGTTTTCGTCCAGGTAGTCGTATAATTCCTTGCTGCCTGCAGCGAAGGCGTAGACTTGACGGTATTTGTCGATGGTTTTCTTGGAGCCGTTGACTTTCCCTTTTTTCGCCATGTCCACAAAGGAATCGACATACATTTCGGAGTGAACGCCCAGGTCTTTTAAGTCGCTGTCTGCAATCAATGCGCCGACGGCGTTGGGCATCCCGCCGATCCCTAATTGAAGGGTGGCGCCGTTGGGAATTTCATCGACGATGAATTCAGCTACTTTTTTGTCGACATCGCCGTAACCCGAAGCGGGGAGTTCCACGGGAGCAATGGATCCCGCTTCAACGATGTAGTCGACATTGTCGATGTGGATTTCCGATTCGCATTTACCCGGGCAGTAGGGGAATGCTTCGTTGACTTCCACGATGACGGTTTTGGCTTTTTCCAAAATGGCCATTTGGTGAGATGTATTCAAACCGAAGTTGAAGTAACCATGTTTGTCCATGGGGGTGGTCATGACGACGGCGACGTCGACGTCCACTTCATCTCTGTAATATTTCGGAAGTTCCGAATAACGCAGGGGAATGTAGAATGCGCCGGGGCCTGCATTAATGGCTTTTCTCTCGGGTCCGCCTGCATGCCAGGAGTTCCAGGTAAAATGTTTGCCTTCCGGGTCTACTTTAAGTACTTCAGGTGCGGCGAATGCTAAACCGCCGTAAACCAATACGTCTTCTAATTCATCGACGCGTTTTGCCAGTTCTTTGTCCACTGCTTGACTGATCCCTGCAGCCCAGCCAAGTTCTACACGGTCGCCGGATTTTACCTTGGCGGCGGCCTCTTTTGCGGAAATCAATTTTTCACTGTATTTCTTTGAATAGTCCATGATAGTCCTCCCTGGTTTTTGATCATAAAAACGTTCGCTTGTTTAATAATACACGATATTGTATTGTTTTTCAATTTAAACTTGCCCAAGTTTGTTATTTTTTTATAAAACTTTTTTCGGTGCATGAAAAAAAGCCCTCATCTTTTTCGGATGAAGGCGTTTCATTTTCCTCGGTGCTTACAGGCCGTGTTTTCGGTATAAATCCCCTCGTCGGTCGTTTAAAAAGTGTTGCCAGCGCCGGGCTTCGTCGAGGTGCTTTTTTTCGAAGACGGCGGAATAAATTCCCTCGTCGCTTGCGCCATAGACCAAGAGATCCCCTCTCGGGCTGACCAGGCCGCTGCCGCCGCTTCGCATATTCCCCGCCTTGTCGGATTTGCAAATGCCCGCCGCGGCGACATAGCATTGGTTTTCGATGGCCCGACTGCGAATCACAAGACGCATGTGTTCCAGCCACTTAGCGGGCCAGGCAAAGGCAGCAAACATAATGTCCACGCCTTTTAAAGCGTAGCAGCGAATGTATTCGGGAAAATCCATGTCGTAGCAAATGGCCACGCCGCAGGGGATGCCGTCGATGGTCATAAAGCCCGGCCCGTTCCCCGCCGCGTAAAATTCCTGTTCGATGCCCGCCTGATACAAATGGGCCTTGTCGTAGACCAACACCTCTTCCCCGGCACGGTCGAAGACGTGGCAGGTGTTGTAGAGCTTATTCTCCCGCACTTCCGCCACGCTGCCGCCAACGATATTCACCTTGTATGCCTTCGCCAGGCGAGATAAGAGGGCCCGGGTTCTGTCGCCGTTTTTGTCCGCCCCGTCGAAATGGGTGGAGGGGGATGAAAACAGATTCCACTTTTCCGGCAGAAGAATCACGTCGGGCGCATCTTCCGCCGCCCGGCGAATCCACGCTTCCATGTAGCCGAAAGGATCCCGCCTTGCCATTCGCTCGTCGATTTGAACGCTGCTAACCTTTAAACGCCAGTCCATGTTTTCTCTCCTCGTCTGTCACTGAAAAAAGACCTTGCGTCAGCAAGGCCTTTGGTTTATTCTTCGTCGTTTTCGTCCCACGATTCGCTTTCCCCTTCGCCTAAGGGTTTCATGGTTGGGAAAAATAGTTTCTCGGATAACGTACCATTCCTTAAAGTTCCAGTTTATCCCATAATATAGCCATTTAGTAAAAGTATTGTCCAGTGCCATTGCTTAGTATTAATGAAGATTTTGTTGTCTTTTTTGTTGTCCTTAGTTTTTGTGTGGTCTTTCGAAATTCATGATTTAAAACACATCTAGATTCCTGGCTAACGCCTCCATGGATTCTTGCAATTTCCCATCATTTACTTCAGCATATATATCCATTGTAGTTTCTACACTAGCATGTCCCATAATTTGTTGAATAACTTTTATATTCGTCTCGTTTTCACAAAATCTTGAGCAAAATGTATGCCTCAAATGATGGCAGGAAAAGTGAGGAATTAACAAAGGTTCTCTTTTTTCCTTTTTTGCCTTTACTATCTCTTCTGCATTGTATGACTCATATATCCTTCTTATAGCTCTATTAATTGATGCTGGATTGTGAATCATTCCAAAACGATTTATAAAGATAAATCCAGTCATCCCATCTACCACTACCGGACAAAAACCTTCTTTTTTTCTTTTATCATATTCTTCCTTCAAGACTTCATACACTGGCTCCATCATCGGTATAACTCTTATTCCTGCTTCCGTTTTAGGTAAAGATACCTTAAACTCGCACTTATAAGTATCTTTTTTTCTTGGATAATAAGTCATACTATGATTAATGTCTATAGTCCTATTTTCAAAATCTACATCAGACCATCTAAGTCCAACTACTTCTCCTATCCTACATCCCGTACCTAATAAAACTGTAAAGATTAAGTTCCAGTTGTTATATACTGGGCTTTCTGCAATATAATTCATAAAAGCCCTTTGTTGCTCTACTGTTAAAGCATGCCTGGTTTTCTTTTTGTCCTTACTTTTCTTTTTTATTTCAGCCATAACGCCATCGCTGGGATTATTTCTAATGATTTCATCTCTAACCGCTAACTGAAAGGTAGGATGTAAAATTGTATGAATCGTTTCTAATGAGTTGATTTGTAAACCCTTATTATTGATAAGGTCATAATAAAAATAAAGAACATCGGAATATTTTATGTCTCCAATTTTATTTTCACCAAACCCATCTCTTATGAATCTATCATACATATAGACATAGTTTGTATAAGTGGTTTCTCTTAGTTCTGTTTTTGTAGAAATATATCTATCAAATACAAAATTAAGTTTTGCTTTGCCAGCAACATATACATCTAGACCATCTAACTGGTCTTTGAAGAGAATTGCCTCACGTTCACGAAGTTTTTTTAGATCCTTTGCATAGATAAATTTTCTTTTTCCATATATGTCTTTATAAGAATATGAATATCTATTGTCACTTTCTCTATAAGTTTCGCCCTTCCTTAAAGCTCTTCCTTTATTATCTTTTCTAGCTACCATTCATGATCTCCTTCCTTTTGAAAAGAGATTTCATGCAAAATGCCAGTTTATTGTTCTTTGTACAATAAAGTCAAACCTTTTTTTACTGCTTGAGTAAGGGATAAATTATGAGATTTTATATACTTCTTCAGTTCCAAGTATTCTTCTTCTGTAAATCTTACTGTAACTCGTTTCGTACTTGGATTTTTAATTTTTGGTCTTCCTGTTTTTACCAAGTTTTCCTCCTTTTCTATTCTCATAACTTATCTATATTATACTTTTTGTCCGACACTTTGTCAATCATAAACCCCCTTTCCAAATTATCTTTTATATACCTGGTAACCTGAATGTTTCTAAGTATTCATTTAGTATTTCACAGTTTACAAGAACAATTTTATTTAGCTTATAGACAGCTCCCGCTTCTTTTGCTAATTCTTCAAATTTACTTTGACTCATTGAATAAAGTTCTGCACCTTCTTTATATCTAACAAACTTTTTATCATTATGTTTATTTTTCACGAAAGCCTCCTTATTTTATTAAATTAAATATAAGTTTTTTGACATTGACAGGCGTGTAGGCCACGACATTGGAATTTCACCACCGCCCCTTTTCTAGATGGGCCGGCAACAACTTTAGAAGTATCATTATCCCTACTTGTATCAAAGCATCAGTTGCCAAAGCTGAATCTATAATCTCTTTTATCGCTCGTTTCCTTTTATCCTTCTGGTATCAGCAGAGTATTCATTTAAACCGAGTTCTACCTCAGCAGAAAAGTCTTGGCGAAAATCTTATAAGGCTCCACAAGTAGTTAACGTCCTGTATTGGTCTATTAAGTTGTCATGGTTCAATTTATGTTTAAAGGAAAGTAAAATTTACCCCCTTATATATAGGGACAGAAAAGAGTGGTTTGATAACCAAATTTATAAAGATATTTAAATAAAAAATAATCCCCATTTTTTTCATGGGGATTGTTTCTAAACTTACATAAATGTTGTCATTAAATCTTTTAAGAGAGTCCTTAATTTGTCAAAAACCTTATGTTTTCTTTTATTAACTGCTACTTGAGAAATTCCTAAGATTTTTCCTATCTCTCTTTCAGTCAATTCTTTTTCTATAAGAAGTTTAATTAGCCTTAATTCTTCTTTATCTAGCTCTGAAAACGATTCTTTGACCCTCAAAATTTCTTCATTCTTCAAGATTTTTTCTTCTATATTGGATGTCTTATCTTCTAAACTTTCAATGTAGTCTTCCTGCGGGCTTCCATTTTGTTCACTACTCTTTAGCATATAGTTTGACGATGAGTAAACACCATACCTTCTTTCTTGTCTTAATATTCTTTGTTCAGCCTTTCTTGCTTCTTCAAAAATTTCCTTTATATTATCAGGAAGTTCCACTTCTTTACCCTCTATATAGTATTTTCCATGGTAATATCCATTTTTATTATTCGTATTCATTTTTCCTCCTTCAGGCCTTGATATTAGTAATTGTTATCAATAGATAGCTTGAGGAGGGCCTCTGATATATGACATACTCACTTCCCTTTTAGCAAAAAAAAGATAGACTCGTCGCCTATCTTTTAGAAAGTGATGCATGCCCTTGACAGCTTTTCTAAACGCTTCTGCGTCGAGCTGCATATAAACTTGCTTTTAATTCATGTTTTTTTATATTTTTATAGCTTTTACTTCATATTTTTATTATAATAGAAGTTATTATTTATTTAAATGGTAAGAGGAGAGGTATTTTGAAATTCCACGAAAAGATTAAATTATTGAGATCTGAAAAGGGATTGACCCAAGAGGAACTTTCTAAACGGCTAAGGGTATCTAACAGAAGTTATATTTCTTGGGAAAAAGGGGAAAGTATTCCTAGGGACTTAAGGGTTTATTTAGAACTCACAAAGGTGTTTTCTGTTTCATTGGATTATTTGTTGTTAGGTATTTCGAATGATGATGATATAGAAAAGGCAATTCAGGCAAAAGAATCTGTTACTAAAGGATTAGATGCCGTTTCTGATTTGTATTTTGTTTTTAAAGCAAATAATCTCTCTATGAAAGAGAGATTATTTTTGGAGGAAAAAGTTGAAAAAATGTATCTGAATATTAAATTGATAAATTATAAGTTTGAGAAAGAAGGTGAATTTTAATGTTTTTAGTTTATTTATTGTTGGTTGCATTGCCAATTTTATACTTTTTCTTTTGGCTTACTGTTGGTATGTCTATTGCTAAATTTGCTGTTTTTGCTTTAGATAAATTAGTGATCTTTGTTTTTATTGCTTATCTTGTGCATAATCATTTCTCCATCATTCATAGTTCTGGTTACTTTGTTTATTTCTGGGATATATTGTCAGGACTTGTTGCGGCTGCTGTCTATACCTTTATATTCAATAAAATTTATTCATTATTTCCGCTGTTAGGCAGTATACTAAATTTTATCATCTCTTATCTAGGAGTAATGACTGTATATTGTCTTCTGATTGTTGCTATACGAGGTGGAGATAAATATTTTATTCCACTCTTGAATAATGAAACACTTAATAACATTGTTAATTATATTTTGATTGGTGTTCTTGCAATATTCCCCTGGAGAAAAAGAGAAGAGTGTTTAGAATAGTTATCTCGCAATAATCACCAATTCTCCAAGTATGATTCGAAGTGTTTCATCAATCTTGCTTTTATTTTTTATCATTATATATTATACAGTAAGTTTCTTATATGCAGAAGTATCTTTTATATCTTCATATAGCCCTTGATTCACTATTCTTCCTTTTTCCATAAAGACATACCATGGATCATATTTTTTTATGTTTTCAACCCTGTGAGTAACTAATATCAATATTTTATCTTTAGCTATATCATTAATCAAAGAAAAAATTTCTTTTTCAATTATTGGATCAAGTGCTGAGGTTGGTTCATCTAATATTACAATGTCCGCATCTCTGAATAATACTCTTGCTAGTGCTATTCTTTGCCATTGGCCCTTTGACAATTCTCTACCTCCAAACCAGCATCCCATTTGTGTGTCTAGTCTATGTTCAAAACTATCCACTACATCACTCAACCCTACTTTGTTTATAGCTCTACTGATTTTTTTACTATTATTTATATGACTTATCTTTGAAAAAGCAATATTTTCCCTTAGAGAAAGCTCGTATTGGTTGAAATCTTGAAATATTACAGTAATTTTTTCTCTATAATTGTTTTTATTAATTTTTCTTAACGACATACCATTAACAAAAATCTCTCCTTCAAAATCATCATATAAACCAGCTAATATTTTGATTAATGTGCTTTTGCCAGAACCATTTGTTCCTAAAATTACAATTGGTCTGTCCTTTTTTATATTTAAATCTATATTAGATAAATCTTTTTTTAACCCATTATATCCAAATGATAAGTTTTTAATTTCTATGCTAGCTATTTTTTTGTAAACTAGATTCTTTCCTTTGCAAACATTGCCAACATTTGTGTCTAGAAATTCATAATAATTGTCCACATATAATTTGCTCTTATATATTTCTGTGATGCTAGAAAGTAGATTGTTGAGTTTGTTCTCAATTAAATCTAATGAATAAATATATCCCATTATGTTACCAATTTTTCCATTATTATTGATAGATTTGATAATAACTGTAACTATCAAAAATACTTTGATTGTAATTTCTAAAATCGAAACTAATATATTTTTTGTAATGTGCAATTTTAATATAGATTTATTGGTGTTCTTTACAATGTCTTTGTGCCTTTTAAACTTTTCTATTAAATAGTTAGCAATATTAAAGCTGATGATTTCTTTGATAGCAATATTATTTGTCAATAAATAGCTAAAATAATCACTCTTCCTTTGATGCTTAATATTTTCTTTTTCTTTATCATAAGCATATTTTCCAATCTTAATACTTGAAATAGTAGAAAATATTGGAATTATAATGATAACCCCTAAAAGATAACTATCTATAGACCTAACAGCAAAAATAACTGAAATCATTGAGATTATACTTTCAACCAGCTGCAAAAAATTAAAATAGATATCTTGAACTTTTAATTTTCCTAAGCTATAGGCCTTTGTTATGGTAGTATATACATCTTCATTTTCAAAATCTTTAAGGTCTAAGGTTGAACATTTTATTAAGTATTCATTATCCAAGTTATAATCGAGATTAATAGCAATCATTTGATTAGTGTAAGATCTAATATTTTGCACAATAATAATTATCAGATTAACGCTGATAAACAACATTATGTTTTTACTTATACTCGTCCCTTTAATTATCGCATCTTGTATTCCATTTACTAATTGTTGGATTGAATAGACATTAATTCCAGAAATTATTCCAGAAATAATTATAATAATAAAGTTTAAAATAAATAAAAGTTTAGAGTTGCTAAATACTGTTGCTAGTGACCTACAAAGTGTCTTTATCATATCATTTACACATCATTATCTATTTAATTTGACCGTTAAATAGTCATATATAATTAATTGTACTAATCCAAATATTAACATGACATAAGGCAACCACATTACCAACCCTAAATGGATATAGTTAGGAAATGGTAGTTGGAAAAACACTTGGCTTATACCACAGGGACTTAGGTTCATAATATATTGAATTAATTTTGATTCTGGCCTTATGAAAATAGCTAGTAATCCATAAATTACAAAACTTGATATCATAATCGTTAAAGCTATTTTTGATTTCTTTGATTTTGAAGAGACCAGCATGGCTAAAGATCCCAAAGCTAAACTACCAATAAATCCCCCAATTATTTGAATTAGAATAACCTTTTTATAAGTTAAATTTCCTGGAGAAAAAGCCATGTCAATTTGGAAGCTTGTCTTTAATCCATCTCCACCTAATGCTAGATATACTATAGCTAAATATGAAAGCATCATTAAAAGATAGATTAGTGCATTGAAAATAGTGCCTGCTATTAGTTTAGAAGAGTGAAACTTCTTTTGTCCTAAAGCTGTCCTTGCCACAATCTCATACAATCCATTTTCCTTCGTCTCTGTAAAAATTGTGGCGGAAACAAAGATAATAAGAATGAGACAGATAATGATCAGCATAGAAAGCCATTCAATGCTGTCTCCCCAAACATTGTGATTAATCCCCATAACAAAGGGTTTGTCTACTTTCTCCTCCATCTTCCAAATTTTCTCAACTATTTTTTGATCCTTTATATCATCCGTATATTTCTTAAGCATATCTTGACGAAGACTATAGTAGTCTCTGGCATATTCAATAGGTATGTCTACATCATCCCATTTTACGATGGTCATTTTATCTTTAATGGGAAAGCGTAAAGAGTCCATAGGACCTATTAAACTTTCTATTTCTAGAAGTTTTTTTGTTATGTTTCTTTTTTCTTTCTCTGAGTCCCAAGTGCTGTTAAAGATATCCCTAGCCATCATAAGCTTATCTTCTGTTATCTCTCCTGCAATCTCTTTATCATATTCATTAATAAGTTCAATGGCTTCTTTGCCTTTTACAATTTGTATGCTTCCATCTTCTAAAACTTTATCTGCACTGACTCCCTTTAAAAAGAAGAAAGCCGTTACTATGCCTATTCCTAGTACAAATACTAAAAAGAGCAGATTGATCTTTTTACAAAATATGTTTTTTAATTCCAATTTTAAAGTTTTCATTATCTGCCCCCTTCTATTGTCCATAGATAAAAATCATTCAGTTCAGGCTCTTTATAAACGGAATTGTTCGTTAATTTTTCTTTTCCAACATATCGAATGTGATTTCGACTATTATCTTCTCTATCAAGATTTGTAGTAACACCACCCATGGATTGAATTAATTTTTCTCCATGTGTTATCTGTTCATTATTTAAATAATCTTCCCATACACATCCATCTAAAGACTTAATAGCTTCCTTATAGCTAATATCTTGTAAAATTCTTCCTGCTTTAATAATTAAAAGATGATCTACAATGTACTCAATATCCGATATTATATGAGTTGAAATAATAATGGATTTA
Organism: Peptoniphilus sp. HCN-40583; assembly: GCF_037892835.1. Taxonomy (NCBI): domain Bacteria; kingdom Bacillati; phylum Bacillota; class Tissierellia; order Tissierellales; family Peptoniphilaceae; genus Peptoniphilus; species Peptoniphilus sp. HCN-40583. Next base: position 14,867 of record NZ_JBBKBU010000020.1, on the reverse strand, counting down.
TCTCTAGATTTTCTTGAAATAAACTCTTTAAGATTTCTTCTCTCGCTTATATCTAAGCCACTTGATGGTTCATCTAGGATAATAAAACTTGGGTTTCCCAATAAAGCTTGAGCTATACCCACTCTTTGCAAAGTTCCCCCTGAAAGGTCTCCAATCCTATTTTGAATGTATTCACTTAGGTTTAAATCTTGACAAAGCTCTTGAATGTTTGCTTTTATCTTTTCATCCTTAATCCCTTTATATACAGCTATATATCGTAAATAATCAAATACTTTCATTTCTTTTGGTGCTCTGAAATTTTGAGGAAGATAGCCTAAAGTAGAGAAAAAGCTCTCCTGGCTATTATTTTCATTTTCATAAATAATTTTTCCTGAACTTTCTTTTACCTCCCCAATCATAATTTTCATTAAGGTGCTTTTACCTGCCCCATTAGCTCCTAACAAACCATAGATTCCATGTCCTATTTCCGTATTTATCTCTTTTAAGACTGTCTTTTTACCGTATTGTTTTGATATTTTTTTTAAATTCATATTTTCACCTAAAAATATCAGCAAGCAATAGCAAAAAATTTTGATAATGGCTTGCTGATATCTGTTTTTTTCCTATTAAGTTACAACTACTCTATATCTCCAGATCCTCTTATAGTCCAAAATGATTTTTTTGAATTATTAGCACTATATTTAGTAGAAGAACAAGAACATCCGCACTTGAAACACTTGTCTGTACCTCTTGCTGTAGCGTACGCTTTTTCTCCTGAACACATACAAGCCATTGGAGTTGCACCGCCATTGTCAAAAACTTCGCTAGGTTTTCTTCCTAATGGATTTACTAGTTTCATTGTCTCACCTCCTCATATTTTAGTTTTTCCAATTACAATTTATGATTATTGACTTAACTAAAGTCATAATCATCCAATATTGATAAAGCTTCTGAATTTAATTCTAAGATTTTATGATATAATTCAAGATTTTTTTCTATATATATCCTATTCATTATGCACTTACTGTGCCTTAATTTTAGATTTATACCTTCATGATCATAACAATTCATATAGCACATCCCACATAAATGCACCGCCCAACAATCATTGCAATATGGAATAGTTTGCTCACAATAATCTGTTACATAATGTTTTTTTATTTTGCCTAAATCTAAACCTTCATAAACATTTCCTATGTCTGGTGCTTCTCCAAGTTTCTCGCATATTAAATATTCTCCTTTTGTTGTAACATACACCCTTCTTGCTCCTGGAACACAACATCCGCACATATAATAAGACTCCATAGGACTATCAAATAACAACCTTCGATGTATCATTGCTAGCTCTTTAATAACATTATCCTTGGCTATTATTTTTGATGTAATATTCTCATTTTCACTAGGACTTGCCCAGTCAAATAACGGATCAAAGTATCCTTTGATTTTTTTACTGTTGCAAATTATTTCTTCTTCAATAGGACTATCGATACCTAAATAATCCATTTCTTTATCCTTGGTTGCAACAAAAGAAGATGTGAAGACTACATCACTTGGTAACCATTCTTGACTTTCAAAATAATGCTCTATACTGTTCAAGTCATGTTCATGATATTCTGGTAAAACTGAATTTATTCCTAAAGATAATTTACTTCCATTTTTGCTAAATTCATTTATAATCAGTTTTGCTCCCCTTACAGCATCATCAAATGTTCCCTTGCCATCACCATAAACTCTGTATTTATCATTCATATATTTAGGACCATCCAAACTTATGGTAATATGTATTCTTTCTCCTAACCTTGAAAAATAGTTAGCCATATCTCTATCCACTAGTGTTCCGTTAGTGGTCAAAGCGTAAGATATATTTTTTCCCTTAATTGTTTCACAATAATCTATACATTGTTTCAATAAATCAAACTTTAAAAGTGGCTCGCCGCCATAAAAGCTTACAAAAATCACCTTTTCATCTTGACTGTGTTCGATTAAATCATCTATTGCTAATTTTGCGACTTCAAAAGTCATATCATGATTTCCAAATTCTCTATATCCACCCTGCCCTTCCTGATAAATGCAATACTTACATCTCATATTACACTTTTCAGTTAATTCAAGAGTGATTTGAGCCCTGTTTCTAAGTAGTTGATTTTCCAAATCGCTAATCTGAACTCCTATATAAGAATTTAATTCTGGAGCTAGTAATATATTTTCGTTAATAATAGATTCGTAAACGTCTGATTTCGACTGACTACTAATTTTTACAGCTTCATCCCATTTATTATCAAGAATTAAATTTAATAAATCAAATACTTCAGGCTCGACTAGAAATATTTTCCCAGTACCTAAGTCATAAAAATATTTTTTATTATTGCTTTCAAAGCAGCGGCCTAATCGTTTATAGTTCCTACATTGAATTTTACTTTTAATTTTATCCAATATGTCTTCCTTTATCATTGCTGCCTCCTAATATAAAAAATCTCCATGCTTGTTATAAATTATTATATAACTTTGCATGAAGACGTTTGTTCATAAATCCGCAAGAAAAAATGAATATTTTATGAAGTTTTAGTAGTCGCAAGATATTAAATTTGGTAGGAAAATTTTTATTATAAAGTTTCCACCTTGATATTCTGCTTTAATTGTACCACCCATATTTTCAATTATAGCTTTACTAATAGCTAAACCTAGACCACTTCCGCCTATATTGGGATTTCTAGATTGGTCTACTCTATAAAATCTATTAAACACTCTACTTAAATCTTTTTCAGAAATATATTCAGATTTATTTGATATCTCTATATTCAGTAATCCATCAGTAATTTTTGCTTTAATTTTAATAGTCGAAAATTCTTTTGTATACTTCACTGCATTAGTAATAATATTTACTAATGCTTTCGCCAGTTCTTCTAGATTTGCTATTATTCTAATACTATCATCCACATTTATATCAATAATTAGACCTTTGTTTGAGTACTCTGGATATAATTCGTCTGAAATTTGATCTAAGAATAATTTTAAATTCTCTTCTTTTTTAGATTTGTTTTTATGTTCAAAATTATATTTTGAGATATAAAATAAATCTTCTAGTTGTGATTGTACTTCGTAAGATTTTTCTAACAAAGTGTTTATATATTTATCACGTGATTTTTCAGACATATCATTATCATTTTTTATAAGAGTCAAGAATCCTATGATTGATGATAAGGGTGTTCTAATATCGTGTGCAAAATCAGCAATCATTTCATCTTTAATTAAGTAATTGTTACTATATCTATTTACTATTAAGTATTTTGTGCTCAATTCAGTAAGAGCTTCATAGAACTCCTCTCTTTTATCTTCTTCTGACAAATCTATATGATTAATATAACATTTCATAATCCTTATACAATTTTTTTCAATATTTAATTTTGTGTTCTTTTCTATAAAATAGCCTGTTATTATATATGTTAAAACTAATATAATAATAATTAGGCAAATAAAAATTAAAATATCAGATTTTAGCTTACCCCATAAAAGAATTCCACTAATTCCTTCAATATTATCATTAACATAAGAATCCTTCATATATATGCTTATAAATTTATTTCCTAATTCAAATGATGCTGTATAATTAATCGCTTTCAAAATAATAATTATTATTGACATTACAAAGATAATTATTGCTAATTTTTTTAACCATTTTTTCTTATTCAATTTTATACCCTACTCCCCATATAGTTTTTAAAAAACTACAATCCTCTCCTAATTGTTTTATTTTTGTTCTTATGTTTCTAATATGCACACTCACAGTATTTGAGTCTTTTTCAAGATACTCTTCCCCCCATACACTTTCAAAAATATTTTCAGAGGAAATAACTTGGTTTGTTTTCTCCATCAATATCTTCATGATTTTAAACTCTACAGGAGTAAGACAAAGACAATGATTATTGATTGAAAATTCATGAGTGGATTCATTTATGTTTAAATTTCTATAAGTGATTGATTGTAGCACGTTTTCGTGAACTTCTTTATTCATCAAATGAATTTTTAACCTTTGTACCAATTCGGCTATGTCAAAAGGTTTTTTTACATAATCACTTGCTCCAGAATATAATCCTGTCAAAACGTCATTTTGTTCTGTTTTAGCTGTAAGTAAGATAATAGGATAGTCATATTTTTCTTTTAAAATTTTTAGAATAGATAGTCCGTCTACTTGTGGCATCATGATGTCCAAAATAAGGCCATCTACAGGATTTCTTAATAGATATTCCAATCCTTTTTTCGAATCTACAAAAGATACAACTTCATAATCTTCACGTACTAAACAGGCTGTTAGAAGTTCAACGATTGAAATATCATCATCTATAATCGCTATTTTACTCATTGTTAATCACCGCCAAAATTTTTTCTTGCTTATTATTAGTTACAATTATACTATTTTTCAATTTGTTTTTAAACATGATTTGTTAACTGGTAATATAAAAGAAAAGATATTATAATCTAATATAGCTGAGGATTGAAAAAAAACAGTCACATTTAAAAGCAGAGCAGCCAAATCTATGGTTGCTCTGTTTTCTTTTACTATAGAAATTTAAGAATTAAAAAAACAACTAATTTATAAGGAGATGATTATATGACAAATCGAGAAAGACCTAATGGTATTTATATCATGCTATCAGATGAAGAAAAAGAAATTTTGAATGAAAAATATAAGTTGTCAGAATGTAAATCCCTAAGACAATTTATTTTAAAATGTATCCTAGAAAAAGAGATATTTGTTTTGGATATGAATCCTTTTAGAGAAATGTCTTCTTCTATAGGTAGGACTACGGGATCAATTAATCAAATTGCTAAACGCACAAATCAAACTGGTATGATTTATAAAGAGGATATAGACGACTTAAAGAAATTACTTAAAGAGCAAAATAAAATGATTATAGAGATGAGAAAGAAACTCTTCAATACCTCTTTCCCTTCCACTAAATCTTTGGAGGAAAAATAATGGCGGTTACAAAAATACACCCTATTAAATCCACCCTTAATTTGGCCTTGGATTATATAATGGATAAAGATAAAACAGATGAACAAATTTTAATCTCTTCTTTTTTGTGCAATCCTGATACTGCTCATTTAGAATTTGAGCAGACTAGAGCTGAGTGTAATTCAAAAACAAAAGTCCTAGCAAGACATTTAATACAAGCTTTTCTTCCTGGTGAAGTTACACCAGATCTTGCTCATGAAATTGGAATACAACTTTGTGAAGAAATTTTAAAAGGAGAATATGAATATGTTCTAACCACTCACATTGATAAGGGCCATATTCATAATCATATACTTTTTAGTAATGTCAATTTCAAAACTGGCAAGGCCTATCAAAGTAATAAGAAGTCTTATCACCAAATTAGAAATATAAGTGATGAGCTATGTGAAAAATATCATCTCAGTGTTATTGATGAAGAGTATAGACAGTTTAAAAAGCTTTACTCTACCAAAGGTAAATCATATAAGGAGTATATGGAATTTAAGAAAGGTAATTCCTGGAAATATAAATTACAAGTAGCTATAGATAAGGCTGTTTTAATGTCAAACTCTTATGACAATTTTTTAAAGATTATGGAGTCATTCAACTACGAAATTAAGTTTGGGAAATATATCTCTTTTAAGCACAAAAATCAAACTAGATTTACCAGATCAAAAACCATTGGACCTGATTATACCGAAGAAGAAATCAAAAAGCGTATCAAGAGTCTTGATAAAAATAAAATTCATAATTCAACTTATAATCTTGAAAAGAAATCTTTAAGACATAGAAACCTAGTAAGCATAAATAAAAATCCCAAAGTTAAAAAGTCTATAGGCTATGAAGTATGGGCTAATAGATTTAATATGAAACTTACTGCTGAAACATTAAATGAACTTAGAAAAAATAATATTAAGGACTATTCCGAATTAGAAAGTCTTATCCAAAATCAAGCGTCAGAGAGACAAAATACCTTAATAGAAATCAAAAAAATTGAAAAGGAAATGGATGATATTAAAGAAGTAGTAGAAGAACTCCATCTCTTAAAAATTTACAAAAAAACTTATGATGCCTACCAGTCTGATCCCAACGATAAAGATTTTTATGAAACCTATAAATATCAAATTACCTTATATGAAAAGGCTTATAAAAATTTATTAGAAAAGGGGATAGTTAATTTTAATATCCATTCTCTTTCAGAAAGGTCTAAAAAATTATCTTCAGACAAGTCTAAAAAGATGAAGGATTATGAAGTGCTAAACGCTAAAATAAACGAATGCTATTCTTTAAAGAAGACTATTGAACAATATCAGGAAATAAATAAGGAAAGGTTCTGAAGCATCTTTTACTAATCTCTCATTTGTAGCAAGCACAGTAAGTGCATATGCACTTACGAAAAAATAAACTTGGCAAGAAAAAATTCTCTGCCAAGTTTTATTAATTTTTGGGATTCTCCCAAACCCTATTCGTATAATTTCTAAACACTTAGTCTTTTATGATATATTATTTTTCACTAATAAAATTGTAATGCAAGGCTTAATTCTGTTATTAATATTGCTAAGTTTTTCCTTACAATTATCATCCTTCGAATATTGTTATATTTTTAAAAATTTCCCAAAAGTATGAATATTTATAGTAAAACAAAATTCCTTATCTCAGCGTAGCTAACTATTCATTATCTAATATCTTGAAAATCACAAACAAATTATCGGTTTATTTAATATAATTATTCATTTGCATTGTTGGAATGCTCAATCAATAAAACTCTCTACGAAAAGTAACAAAGTATAGAAAAAATAAAACGTTGTTATAGAAAACTACTTCTCAGAAGTTTTTTAATTTTCTACTTTTTTTAAATAGAGTTCCAAGCTATTCAAAACGCATTTTTTTTCTATAAAAGTTAATCTATCATCTAAAATTTCACATCCAAGCAGAGTAGAATTGATTAAATATATAGGAAAGTTAAAAACTCCTTCTGAAAGAGTTTTATTGCTTTTCTTTCTTATATATATTCTCTAAGCTTTTGAATTGTCTTCTTTTTTAATTCATAAAACAATTTTTTTAATTTTTCGCTTTCATTAAGTTCACACAAAAACATCGTGTATATTGGAATGTAGGCGATATCTTCTAGTACCTTCTCGGCAATAATTTCTGCCAGCCTTTTAGGCTCCATGGTATTTTTGTTGACGCTTAATAGTTCATCTAAATAATCTTCTAGTTTCTTGTAGTCTTCTTCGATGATGTCATATAAGATTTCATCTGTACTTTTATAATGATGATATATGCCACCAGTAGAAAGTCTTGAATCGTTCATAATATCGGTGATTACAGTATTTTTAAATCCCTTTTCTACAAACATTTTTTCGAAGCTTCACAGATTTTTCGTTTTTTTGTACTTTTATCTAGTCTTCTTTTTTTCATATCTGCCTCTTCTTCTTTCTTATTTAAAATAAAACTTGGCTGAAAAAACTCTCTGCCAAGTTCTATTGATTTTAATATTTTCAGAAAATTTATCTATCTTAAACTCTCGTTCTTTTGCAATCTATCACCTTTTTACCTGCCAAAACTAACACAAGTCCCAATGCCGTTATTCCTATCATAAGATTTTTTCTTGTCATTATTTCCTCCTCAGTTATTACTATTCCTGTTGAAGCTTTGCTACTGTTTTTTTATATCTCCAAACGCCTAATACAAAAACAATAAAGTCTGTGATTGGCTCGGCTAACCATACACCTGTAAGTCCAAGCAATTTAGGAAGTATAAAGATTGCAGGCACAAACAATATGATTTGTCTCAGCATAACGAGTAGCCCTGCTGATTTTCCATCTCCTATAGCTTGGAAAAATGTAATACACATAATCATAATTCCGTAGGTTATATAGACACTATAGAAAATTCTAAAACTTGGTATACCTTGGATTAAAGTTTGTCCCTCTATCCCAAATAATCCTAGAAGCTTTTCTGAAAATATTAAGGACGGTATCCAAAACAAAGCTGCTAATACTACTGAACTTAGAGAGAATACCTTAAATACTCTTTTTACCCTATCATAGTTTTTAGCTCCAATGTTCGCTCCTATCGCTGGTTGTAAACCTTGGCTCATACCCCATAATGGGATAAATGAGAAAGAGAATACTCTAAGAGATGCGGCCATAATTGATCCAGCACTTTCCCCACCATTTGCAAAAGCGGAATTATATAAAAGAGTCTGTTGTATGATAGATAATACCTGCATTAACATTGCAGATACTCCAATAGCAAACATCTCTTTATAAAGTGTTCTATCCGCTTTTATTCCCTTTATCTGTACAATCTTACTTTTCTTTTTAAAGTGGAAAATTGTCATTATGGCTTGGAGTATTTGTGCAGTAACCGTAGCAATTGCTGCTCCTTCTATTCCTTTATCACCCATTGCTTTCATGAGAATAGGGTCTAATATAATGTTTATTAAAGCTCCTGTTCCCATTATTATCATGGCATCTTTCATCAATCCTTCACCACGAATAACCATATTAGAAGCTTGTGTAAAGTTGACAAAGAATGAGCCTATGAAAATAATTTTCATATACCTTACTGCAAGAGCCTGTATGTCTGGTGTTGCTCCCATAATAGAGAGTAACTGGTCGGTAAATACAAGTCCCAGTACAGTAACAATGGCTGATAATAAAACCACCCAAAACAAGAGATTATTCATTATCTTATCTATTGTTTGTTGATCTTTACGTCCAATAGCTCTGGACAGTATTGATGCAGAACCAACTCCTATCAGCGTAGATATACCCGAGTTAATAAAGGTCATAGGCATAGCTATGCCGACTGCTGTCATTGCTTGATTTCCTAGAATTTGTCCCGCAAAAATCCCATCCATTAAGGGATATAAGCCAATAATCACCATACCTATAATGGCAGGGACTGAAAGCTCCAACATAAGCTTAAAGGGTTTTTCTTTTAATAATTTATCTTCTTTTTCCTTCATTAGGTCACTCTCCTAATTATTCAATTTCCAACTTTCAGATACCTTCTTGGCTTTAATCAAGTCTTTATAGAGTCCACCATATGCCATAAGAGTTTCATGGTCTCCTCGTTCGACAATATTGCCTTGATTTAAGACCAGAATTTGATCCGCATTTCTAATGGTTTTTAGTCTGTGGGCAATCATAATAACGGTCTTATCTTTTGTTAAAGACTCTATGGCTTCTTTTAACTTGTCTTCGTTTTCTGGGTCAATGTTGGCTGTAGCTTCGTCAAAGATAATAATTGGTGCATCTTTTAGCATAGCTCTGGCGATGGATATTCTTTGCTTTTCACCACCTGATAGACTTGCTCCACCTTCTCCAATCATGGTTTGATAACCTTGAGGAAGTGTCATAATGAGGTCGTGGCATTGTGCTTTTTTAGCTGCTTCAATGATTTCATCTTTCGTTGCATCTTGTTTGCCAAATTTAATATTGTTTTCGATGGTATCTTCAAAGAGATAGACATTTTGGAACACCATAGAAATATTGTTCATTAAGTTTTCAATGGTGTAGTCTTTGATATTCTTACCACCAATGCTAATTTGTCCAGAATCTACATCCCAGAAACGAGCAATGAGGTTGCAGAAGGTCGTTTTACCTGAACCAGATGGTCCAACAATAGCCGTCATTGTATTTTCTTTGATTGCACAAGACACATTTTTAAGAATCGGTCTTTGGTCATAGGAGAAAGATACGTCTTTAAATTCAATATTGTGATTTTGAATGGGTGTGCGTTCTGTTCCCTCTTTCATGTCTGGAATTTCATTGACAAAATCTACGGAATCTATAGCATTTTCTGCTGCCCTTAAAATGGCCATATTTGAACCTGCTCCAACTAAGCCTTCAAAGATGATAAAGCTGGCAATAATCATAAGGATGGTTTCTGCCAATGGCAAGTCTCCAGCTAAATTCAATTTGATAGAAAGATAAGTCATAGCAACGGTTGTAATGCCCATAACGATTCTTTGTGTAACAATATAGGGCTGAACACTTTTTTCAAGCTTCAATAAAAGAGATGAGGTGTCCTTAATCGATTTTTCAAGCTTTCTATTGTTTGTACCTGCTAAATTATAGGACTTAATCACCTGCATGCCTTGAATGGCTGCTAAAACTTGCTTTGTTAATTCTGTTTGTGTTTCGGTCATCTTCTTTGCATTTTTTGTAGACTTCTTTTCCATTAGAGAAGTTACAATGAAGAACACAATAACACCAACCACCGCCACAAGACCAATCTTTTGATTGAAAATGAAAGTACCGAGGACAAATATCAAGGTGTTGAGAATGCCACCGAGTACTAAAACCAAAAGCATAGGAATCCATTGTTCCGCCTGACTTAAGCTTGTTGTTGCGATGGTTGTTAATCTGCCAAGACTGTAGCTTGAGAAAAATCCCATCGGTACTTTTTTAATCTTTTCCCCAATTTCAATTCTCTTATGAGCAGCCATAAAATAGCCCGCATGGGTTTGATTCATTTGTGAAATCTTTTGTGTAGCAATTTTCCCAATCAGTGAAACAAGTAATATACCTAAACAAATCCAAATAGTTTGTGTACTTACCCTTTGGCTGAATATAGCAATCAGCATATAGTAAATGGCACCAAATTGAAGGGCATTAAAGATAGCATGGAAGAAGCCTGCAATAATGGATCTTCGGATATAACCTTGTTCTTCTTGGGAAAAATTCCATATCTTTTTAAATACTTTAATCATTATTCTTCCCCCTTTCGACTTGCTTCGACCATTTGTTTGTACACTTCAGATTTTTGAACCAGTTCTTCTTGGGTGCCAAAGCTGTCCAGTTTTCCGTCTTTGATGACAAAAATTCGGTCGGAATCTGTAATCGTTTTTAACCTATGAGCAATGATAAGAAGGGTTTTACCTTTAACTAGGTTTCTAATGGCCTCTTGAATAACCGCTTCATTTTCTGGGTCAATATAGGAAGTGGCTTCATCTAAGATAACGATAGGAGCATCTTTAAGCATTGCTCTTGCAATAGATATTCTTTGTCTTTCTCCACCAGATAAGTGTCCTCCACCTTCCCCAACGATGGTGTCATAACCATCAGTTAGGTTTATAATAAAGTCATGGCAACCTGATTTCTTGGCAATTTCTTCTACTTCTTTATCACTTGCATCTTTTCTACCTGTACGTATATTTTCTCTTACAGACATATCAAAGAGGAAGTTGTCTTGAGATACATAGGAAATTAATGAAGAGAGTTTTTCTAGTGACATATCTCTTGTTTCCACACCACCTATTTTTATTATCCCTTTGTCCACATTCCAGAATCCTGCAATCAGTTTTGCCAAAGTAGATTTGCCCGAACCAGACGGCCCAACGAGAGCTGAAGTGCTTCCTTCTTCAATTTTTAAAGAGATATCATCAATGACTTTCTTTTCTCCATCATAGGAGAAGTCTACATTTTTAAGTTCAATGTCATATCCCTTGATCTCTTTGCTTTGCTCCCTGTTTTCTAACTCTCTGGAGTCTAATATCTTTCCAATTTCTCCTGTTATGGTTGATATTCTAGATAAGTCATCCATATAGTTCATAATCTTTACGATGCTTGATACTGTTGCAAAAGATAAGACAATCAAGGTGATTAAACTTGGTAGAGCAATGCTTCCATGAAGATAGAAAAGAATTCCAAAGGGAATAATGGTTAGAATACCCATAGGCGATAGTAATCGACCGATGGCCACCTTAGTCATGGTTTGACCCATCCAGTCATAATAAAACTGGGCGTTGTCATAAACTGCATCGGAATATTTCTCATATGAATTATCGCCTTGGTTAAAAGTTTTAATAACTTCAATCCCATTGATATATTCCACAATTGAGTTATTCATTCTTTGTCCAATAGCTACGGATTTTCCAAACATTTCCTTGTAACTATCATTCATAACACTCATCATAATGGACATGCCAATGACAAAGGGCACGAGTGATAAGAGAGCCAACCTCCAATCTAGGATAAACATGTAGACTAAGAGTACGACAGGTCCTACTAAATTAGCTGTAAACTCTGGCACTAGGTGGGCAAGGGATGTTTCCATGCTATCTACCTGTTCCACCATAATATTTTTTAATTCTCCAGATGATCTGGACATCACATCGCCCAAGGGCATCTTAAATAACTTGTTTGAAATGTCCCTTCTGATTTCTCCAAGTGCTTGGAATGTTGCTGTATGAGATATCATCGTAGAGACACATGAAGCAATCTCTTTAATGACAAACATTAGAAGAATCATTAAACATGTATTTAGATAATATTTTGTTGTTCCATTACCACCTATTAGGCTAACTATAATTTCGGCCATGTAAATGTAGGAAAAAAGGCTAGCAACCACGCCTATGATAGCTAGTAAAATGGAAGCGAAATAACTTCCCTTTCTTTTTTTTACATATTGCTTAATTAAGCCCATTTAAATAACCTCCTCATATAAGGATTCATTAGTTAAAAAATTTAATATGGCTTTTTCGTTACCATAAGTCTTAATCTTTTTAAATGAATCTTTATTTAACATTAAAATTGTGTTGCAAGTCTTAAATATAAGCTCTAGGTCATGCGTTATTATAATAACAGGGTGATATTTAGCGTAATCTCTTATTGATGTGGATATTTCCGCCATTCGTTTATAATCAAGCCCCGATGTTGGTTCATCTAAGATTATTACTTTTCTTTCACTCAAAAAAGAAGTCGCTAACGATAACCTTTGTTTCTCGCCTCCAGATAAGTTTTGTGGATGCTCCAATCTTTTATCCCATAAATCAATTTGCTCTAAATAATTTTTAACTTGCACTAGATAATTATCATCTTGTAATCTATTTTTTGGTATTAGTTCATTCTCCACTGTATCAAAGAATATTTGATAGTCTACATCTTGCATCATGTAATAAGCATTCTTTAGTCTTTCCCTTCTATAAGCCCCAAAGCTTATAGAACCTTTCGACTTAATTAAACCAGCTAAAGTTCTTGCTAACGTTGTTTTTCCAATGCCGTTCGCACCGACAATAGCCATGATTTCATTTCTATGCAATTCAAAGGAAAGATTCTCAATCAAAGTTCTTTTTCCTATAGATATATTTAATTTGTTAATCTCTTCAGTTTTTTCTTTAAAAGAGGTTGCATTCTCACTAACAAGATTTTCGTAATTAATACTCCTTAGGTTGTTTTCCTTACAATCTACTTCAGTTAATCTGCCCTTTCCAAATTCTTTAACTACTCTTCCGTTTTTCATATAAAGTAATCTGTCATAAAGGTCTCTTAAATAAAAAAGTCTATGCTCTACAATAACAAGCGTTTTTCCCATCTTCTTAAGATCTTTTATGATTTCCACAAATTGAGCAATGCCTTGGAAGTCTAAATTCGATGAGGGTTCATCAAAGAAAATAATCTTCGTGTCGTAAATTAATGTAGAAGCTATGGCAACTTTTTGTTTCTGCCCTCCTGATAGCTCTGATAGTTTTTTGTCCAGCAAATTATCTATTTTCATTTCTCGAAAGGCTTGTTTCGTTCTCTCCTTTAAAACTTCATACTCCATGCCAAGATTTTCACCTACAAAAGCGACTTCGTCTTCTGCAACAGTGGCAAAAAACTGATCACTAGGGTTTTGAAAAACATTACCAATATGCTTTGCAATTTCACCTTTTCTATAGTCTAGAATATTCTGGCCAAGAAGCTTAACTTCACCAATTAAATTACCGCCATAATGATGAGGGACAAGACCATTTAAAACTCTGGTGAGAGTAGTTTTTCCACAACCTGACAAACCTGTTATTACAACAAGTTCTCCTTCTTCAATATTTAAATTGATCTCCTTCAAGGTCTCTTTAGTATCGTTTTCGTATTTAAAACTTTTTATAGTTGCTTCTATTACTTTCATGTCAACCTCCATGCAATTAATATCCCTGTGAATATTCCTATGAAGACAAGGTCTATCAAACCAAATCTTATTGATCTATAGCTTGTTTTATCCCCTTCATACTCAATTCCTCGTGAAATAATTGAAGAAGTTAAGGTTTCACTTATATGGAGGCATTTGTAAATTAAAGGAATCAAGTATAATTCAAATGAATATACTGGTCGAAAAACACTTGCTCTAAATCCACGTACCTTCATGCCATTCTTAATTTCTTTCATTCTTAATCTCAGTTCACCTAAATATCTTAAGGCTGTCACAAGAGCAATGCTTATATTGTTAGTGACTTTTATTTTTCTTAAAGCACTCATTATTTTTAGGGGACTCGTTAAAATTAGGGCTAACCCTATATTGAATATAGGGTATAGCCTTAATCCTAATGCCAATAGAGCTATTAATGCATTTGTGGTTAGTCCTATATTGGTCATGGAAATTAATTTAACCAAGCCAATCATGACTAAATAGATAATAATCCTCTTGATAAATTCCTTAAAAGAGAAAAATAACAGTAAAGCAAAACTTGCAACTAAGATATAAAGAAACAACCTATCATTTACAAGAAAAATCAAGAATGATGTAAAAATTATTAAAACAAACAAAGTTATAGGATTTACATTATTTTCTTGGATTTTCTTAAAGCTTATCATTTCAAGATTGCCCCATCCGTTCTCTTTTCAAAGAATTTATTATTGATGTAGATTCCAAACTTACCAGCTAAAAATTCTAAAACGATATTACTAGCAACAGCTATCAAAATATTTTTAGTAGTGTAAAAATTAGCCATCCATTCTGCTTGTTCCCTACCAATTGAAGCTGCAAACTTTACAATTCCTTCAACACCTAAAATCTTGACAAATATGATTGGGTGCATAGCCACAATAAACATTCCAACTGTAAATGCTATTCCTACTTTTGTATTGGAAGAATAGTCTCCAGCTATAAGTTCAGATAAAAT
>NZ_JBBKBU010000019.1:0-46347 GCF_037892835.1 Peptoniphilus sp. HCN-40583 | reverse complement strand
TTTTTTAATAAAAGCGAATCCCTGAAGTATAAGCTTGCGATTTAATGATTATTTGCCGGCGGCTTCTCTGTCTCTGCGTTTAATGTTCTTATAGCCTAAGATCCACAGGGGCAGAATAATCAGTGCCCAGTTAAAAATACCCAGGTATTTGTAGGCATTTTGCACGATCCACATTAAGCCCAAGGTGGAAACCAGGTAGCATACCACCAAAGAGACCACGGCGATAATGGCTTTTTTCTTGACCAAATTGGTTTCGTTCTTCATGACGTGGGGTTCCATGCGGGTCACGATGCCGAAGATAAAGCCGACGGCGGTGGTGATCAGTGCCAGGAAGAGCAGGATCGGATAAAGGACGGAGAGGATCGAAATGTCCAATTTATTGACGACGGCAATGGTGGGCAGGGCTCTAGAGGCTTCGTTTAAATAAATGTCGGGCATTTGAGAGAAGATCAAAAGGGTGATGCCCACGAGCATAAGAATGTTCATGATGCAGCCGATGATCATGGCGCCTTTGGCTTCATTTTTGTATTGACCGCCTTTAAAGGATGCGGTAATGCCGCCGATGGCGCTGATTTGGAAGCCGGCATAGGTCAATGCCCACAAGAGGGAGTTGCCGATGTTGCCGGGGACGGTGGCATCCGATGCGGAAATGCCCCACTTGGTGGCCTTCGGATTTACATAGCCTTCAGAGAAGAGGCGGGCGATGTCCGGGCCGAATTTTATGAGGCCTGAGACGATGACGATAGAAATAATGGCTAAGATCATAATGGTCATAATCGTGGCATTTTTACGAACCAGCTCTTCGCCGAAAATAACCAGCAAGGTGACGACGACCACCATAAAGACGGAGCCGACGAGAACGGGCAGCCCCAGGTATTGATTCACCAAAAGCCCGCCGGATGCGATGGTGGCAGCCGATGCGGCGATGGTGGTAATGATGACGCTGACGTCCATGGCCGGAGTGAAGATTTTGGCGTATTTGCCGTAGGCTTCCTTGGACCAGGCGTCGTAGCCCCATTTGTCTGTTTGCCGTGCCGTTTCAAGGCCGACGTAGTAAGTAATGGCGATCAGAATAAAAGTAAGAATCGGCATTAAGGTGCCGAACCATCCGTGGTTTGCGAAGAATTGAAGTTCTTGCGTCCCCGATGCGAAACCTGCGCCGCAGTGGGTGGAGAACCACACCGTCGCAACACCGAAGCTGATGGATGTAAGATAATTGCGCTTGTCGTTATTCACGATATTCCTCCAATCTAAGGGGTTGCTTCTATTTATAGAAATAGTATCACAACCGCCCGCCCATGAAAAGAATCTTTTCACCGGTTTAACACCTTTTCTTAGCCTTTTTCCCCCTTTTCCGCTCCATTTTGATATAATAGCACCAATCCAATCATTTTTTATTTAAGGAGGTTCTTATGTCTGAGAAAAAGGCCTTTACTCTGGGCCTCATCCCCAAGCTTATCATTGCCATTGTTCTGGGTATTTTGGTAGGCTCCTACCTGCCGGAAGTGGTGACGAAAATCGCCGTCACGTTCTCGGCAAACTTCGGTAAGTTTTTGAACTTCGTCATTCCCCTGATGATTATCGCCTTTGTGTCCAAGGGCATCGCCGACTTGTCGGAAGGCGCGGGCAAATTGCTCCTCGCCACGGTGGGCATGGCTTATTGCTCCACATTAATCGCCGGGAGTTTGTCCTACACCATGGCCCACGGCATCTTCCCCTCGTTCATTTCCACGGAAATGGTAGAGCAGATCAAATCGGCCTCCGAAAAGAATTTAAGCGCCCTCTTTGAGATCCCTCTGGATCCCGCCATCGACGTCACTGGCGCCTTGATCCTTGCCTTTATGGTGGGCCTTTGCGTGTCGATTTTACGTCAAAAAAACAGCGGCGACACGTTCTACAAGCTCATTAACGAATTTAACGAAATGATTAATCTGGTTTTATCCAAGGCAATTATTCCTTTGCTTCCCTTCTTCATTTTCGGTAACTTCGCCAACATGGCTTACTCCGGCAGCGTCTTCGCCATTCTCTCCGTCTTTATTCGGATCTTCGGCTGCATTTTGGTTCTGCACCTGCTTTACGTCTTCGCCATGTTCCTCGTGGCCTGCACGACGACGAAGCGCAATCCCTTCAAGACCTTTACGAAGATGTTCCCGGCTTATTTCACCGCCGTAGGTACCCAATCTTCCGCCGCCACCATTCCCGTCAATGTGGAATGCAATAAGCAAATGGGCGTCAGCCGCCAAATTCGGGAATTCTGTATTCCTCTTTGCGCCACGGTCCACTTGCCCGGCTCCATGATTACTTTAACGGCTTGTGTCTACACCTTGCTCTATATGTACAACATGCCCCACGGCTTCGGCTTGATTATTCAATTTATCGCCGTCTTAGGCGTGGCCATGGTCGCCGCACCGGGCGCACCCGGCGGCGCGGTTATGAGCGCACTGCCCTTCTTGCCCATCGTCGGCGTAGCTACGAACTCGCCCATGGCATCGATTTTGATTTCCCTTTATTTAACCCAAGACTCCTTCGGTACCGCCGCCAATGTGGCCGGCGACAACGCCATTTCCATGCTCGTGGAAAAAGTGTACTACAAACACATTTTGAAACAACCGAAACCGACGGAAGAAAGTCTTTCCTAACGCAAAAAACCGGCCATGACAGCCGGTTTTTTTGTGCGAAAATTTATTCGTTCATGAGGGAACGTTCGTCGGGATCGCCGCTAAAGGTGACGACGCAGACTTCCGGGCCCGTGTGGGCGCCGATGACGCAACCCACCCGTTGGTCGATGTCGATGTTTTTCTCTTCCATGCCCATGTCTTTGATTAAAAAGTCTTTAACAAGGGAAACCCGCTCGGGCCAGTCGCCGGAATAGACATAGACCCGTTGGTTGGGATTGAACGCACCGCCGACGGATTTCTCGTTCAGGTATTTCTTCAGCTTTTTCAAAAAGGCTTTCTGTCCCCGATGCACGTCTAAAAGGGACAAAGTGCCCTCGGTTTTGTCGACGTCGAGAATGGGGCAAAGTTGCAGCACGCCACCGGCGATTTTCGCCGTCTTGGACACGCGGCCGCCGCGATGGAGGTATTCCAAACTGCCTACGGTAAAGAATTCGTAGGAGGTGGTTTTGATTTTGTTTAAGTAATCGGCAATGGCCTTAAGGCTTTCCCCGCGGTCCCTGAGGATGGCGGCCTTCAGAACCAAAATCCCTTCGCCGAAGGTGGCGGTTTTCGAATCCACCACTTCGATTTTTCCCGGATACTCCTTCTCCAAGGCGGCTTTTACCATCTCCGCCCCTTCGTAGGAACCGGAAAGGCCGGAGGAGAGGCTAATGTATAAGACCTCGTCTCCCTCTTCCAGGGCCTTTCGAAAGGCCTCTTCCATGACTTGGGGCATGACGCGGGAGGTGCTGTAGGTGGTGCCTGCCCGCATGTTGTCGTAGAAGTTTGAAATGTCCATGGCATGGCCCGTTTCAAATTCGTTTTCTCCGTCGGAGACGGCGATGGGCAGCTGAACGATGTCGTATCGCCCGGTGATGGTGAAATTAATATCCGCACCGTCGTCGGTAAATAATTTTATCATGAGTCGCTCCTTATGGCGTTGATTTTTCTCTTTTTCCGCCGGAACCTCCCTGCGGGAAATTTCCGTTTGTCATTATATTACGTGTTACGGCTTTTAAAGTCAACGAGGGCCGCGCCATTGGGGCTTTTTTATTTTTCGGCACCTGTAAGCTGATTTTTTGCCAACAGGATCACGAGCATGACCACGCCAAAGAGGACGATGCTCCCGCCGGGCTTAAGGCCCAGGTAGTAAGAGAGGGCGAGGCCGCCTTCGGTAAATAGGATGCCGAAGAAAATGGCGGCGACGTGGGTTTTTTTGTAGCTGAGTTTCAACTGCAGGGCGCAGGAGACGGGAAGCACCAAAAGGGAGGAGATGATTAAGACCCCGACGGTGCGGGCGGAAATGGCCACGGTAAGACCGGTTAAGAGGACGAAGATGCCGCTCAGTCGATCCACATGGATGCCTGCCAGGCGGGCGGAAATGCTGTCGAAGGAGAGGTAGAGGAGTTTTCTGTAATTATAGATAAGAAAGAGCACCACGCCACAGGAGACGGCGAGGATCATGTAGAATTCGAAATCCGTAATGGCCACGATGGTACCGAAGAGGAAGGATTCGAAATTGGCCCCGCCTTTGACGAAGCCCGAGAGGATCGATGCCAGACCCACGCCGGTGGACATAATGACCGCCGTGGAAATTTCCCCGTAAGAGGGGAAGCGGCGGCGAATCCATTCCATGGAAAGGGCCGCGGCGGCGCAGGTAATGATGGCGCCTAATATGGGATTGATCCCGATTAAAAGCCCGAACATGACCCCGGCCAAAGACACGTGGGAAAGGGCGTCGCCGATCATGGCCAAGCGCCGATTCACAATCACCACGCCCATGGCGGGAATGACGATGGAAAGGAGAAGGCCTACGACCATGGCCCGTATCATGTAATCGTATTGAAATAGCGCCATTGACTCACCTCTTTTCCAAAACGCCGTCTTCTAAGACGTAAATGCCGTCGATTATTTCTTCCACCAAATGCAATTCGTGGGTAATCATTAAAATGGTAATGCCGTGCACGTCGTGAAGGTGGCGCAAGATGTGGAAGAGCTCTTCCCGCGCCTTAAAGTCGATGCCTGTGGTAGGCTCATCTAAAATCAGCACGTCGGTCATGGAGATCAGGGCCTTGGCGATTAACACCCGCTGCCTTTGCCCGCCGGATAAGGCGCCGTAGAGGCGATGGCGAAAGTCTTCTAAATCCACGAGGGACAGGGCATCGTCGATGCGGCTTTTGCGCTCCTCTTCATTTAGCTTTTCTCCGTAAAGGCCCAAATCCACCAACTCTTTCACAGTAATGGGAAAGTCGTAGGAGGCGACCATGAGCTGGGGCACGTAGCTGATGCGGGAAAAATCCGTGTCCTTTCCCAGAGGCTTGCCGTCGTATTCGATGGTGCCCGATGTGGGCTTCTCGATGCCCAAAAGGAGTTTGATTAAGGTGGATTTTCCCGAGCCGTTGGCCCCTATAAATGCGAGAAAATCTCCCTGTTTAACAGAGAGATTTACCCCTTTTAACACATCGTTTTTCCCGTAGGAAAATCGCAGGTCACTGACCCGATAGATTTCTTTCATTGCAATGCAGACTCCAGTGTTTTTAGATTGCTTTCCATGCGTTCGAAATAGTTTTTATCGCTTTCGTATTCCATGGGATCCAGTTCTTTTACTTGTGCCCCAGCTTCCGATGCGATGGTTTGAGCTATTTTATCATCTTCGTGGGGTTCCGTAAAGACGGTTTTAATACCCTTGGCTTTCATTTCATCGACGATGGTCTTCATGGCTTTGGGATCCGGTTCCGATTCGGAGTTAATTCCTTCGATGGGGATTTGATTTAAGCCGAATTCTTTGGCCAGGTAACCGTAGGCTTCGTGGCTGACGACGATGTCTTTGTATTTGGCTTTGGAAAGCACCTTTTCGAAGGAATCGTTCAGGGCATCGAATTTTTCGCTGAGTTTTTCGTAATTGGCCTTATAGAAAGCGGCGTTGTCGGGGTCTTTGGCCGACAGGGCTTCGCAGATATTTTCCGCCATTTCTTCGGCATTTTCCGGAGACATCCATACGTGGGGATCCATGCCTTCGTGTTCGTGGTCGTGGTCAGCGGCGTCGTGTTCGTGTTCAGCTGCGTCGTGTTCGTGGTCGTGTTCGGCGGCGTCGTGTTCGTGGTCGTGTTCGGCGGCGTCGTGGTCGTGGTCGTGTTCGGCGGCGTCGTGGTCGTGATCGTGATCGGCGGCGTCGTGGTCGTGATCGTGATCGGCGGCGTCGTGGTCGTGATCGTGATCGGCGGCGTCGTGGTCGTGGTCGTGATCGGCGGCGTCATCGTGGTGGTGATGGTGGCCGCCCTTTAAGAGCTCGATGCCTTCGGAGGCTTCCACAAAGGTGGCGTCGCCTTCTGTGGTTTCTTTAAAGCGATCCGTAAAAGATTCCAGGCCGGCGCCGTTGTAGATAAAGAGGTCTGCCTCGTTTACTTGGTTCATGTCCTTCGGCGAGGGTTCGAAGCCGTGAACCCCTTGGCCCTTGGGAATCAAGCAGGTAACCGTGGCCTTGTCCCCGGCGATTTCTTGGGTCAGGTCTCTGAGGATGTAGGTGGTGGTGACGACCTTCAAGCCTTCTCCCTTGGGCTTTTGGCTGTCGGTAGCCACTGCTTTGTTGTTGTTATTGTTATTATTGTTGTCGTTGTTGTTGGTTTTTGCGCCGCAGGCGGTGAGCATCAAGGCGGCTGTAGCCAAAGCGACGAGTTGTTTTATTTTCATCGTATCCTCCTAAATAGAAATCATTGTTATTTAACGGATCTAAGTATACCACTTCTCCCCGCTTTTTGGGAGATTTTATCATAAATTTTTTTCACCGCTTTTCTTTTTTCTTCCCATGGCTTATGATGGAGCGAGGAGGAATGCCATGGAAAAATTACTGAGAGAAAAAGGCTTAAAGGTCACGAAGGGCCGCTTGGAAGTGCTGAAGATTTTACAACAGGCCCGTGTGCCCATGTGTGCCATGGACGTGTTTAACGAAACGCCGAGGGCCATCAGCGCCTCGTTGTCCACGGTGTATCGGATATTAAATCAGCTCACCGAGGCGGGGATTTTGCAGGTTTCTCTGGAGCAGGAAGAAAGCACCTATTACGAAATGAAGGGCGATCATCACCACTACATCGTCTGCGCCCGCTGCGGCAAGCTCGCCCCCATCGACGACTGCCCCATCGACGCCTTAGACGAACACATTATGCGCGCCACGGGCTATGCCATTACAGGCCACCGCTTTCAATTGGAAGGCATTTGCCCGGACTGCCTGAAGAAATAAAACGGAACCGCGGATATTTTTCCGTCGGTTCCGTTTTTGTTCTCTATTCAAATGTTTTACGCCTTTTTGCCCCGCCGGATCCACAGGGCGAGGGCGACGCTTGCGGCGGTAATGGCCATGTTTAAAAGGACGACGTGCCTCGGTGCATCCATGCCCCCTGTGGCCGTCACAGCCCCCGCCGCGGCGAGAACCACGTAATTGGCGAGGGAGGAGGCCATCATAACCACGGAGGTGATTTTCCCCTTATGCTCCTCGTAAAGGCCGTTGGCTTCCGCCACCACCAGCTGCAGTACGCCGCCGGCGCCGCCGTAGCCGATGAAAAAGCCGCCGATTAAGGGCGAGACGGGGCTTTTTACGACGTAGGTAAAGGCCAGGGCCGCAAAACAAATGGCCGGGTAAAGGACGAGGACATCTTCCGTGTCGATTTTCTTAAGCACCACAAAGGCCGTGGCCAAAATGGCGACGATGGTGCCCGCCGCGTAGACGGATTGAATCATGGACGGATCATTCATGCCGTAAAGGCTTCCCAGCTCCTGATTGCAATTGAGCCACAGGGTAAAGGTGGCGGTGGCGGTAAAGCCCATGAGCACCACGGGCACGATGCCTCGGCGAATGCCCGCCGATGACTTCGCCTTCCCTTCGGCTTTTTCCATGGCGGGGAAAGGGGCCGTGAAGATCAAGAGGCCGTCGGCGGCGATAAGCGCCCCCAAAAAGGCGAATACCGCTGTGTAGGAGAGGGTGCGGGCCGCGGCAAAGCCGATCATGAAGGGCAGGACGAATTGGCCCAAGGACATGGCGAATTTCGTAAACATATTGGCCTTGGCGCCTTTTTCCTTAAAGAGCTCGAGAATCGTCGGCGTGACGCAGGTGTCTAAAAAGGAATTGGCCATGCCGCCGATAATGGCCGCGGCGTAGGCGGCGGAGGCGGAGGTGCAAAAGGCGATGCCGAAAAAATACAGGGCGTACAGGAAGACGCCCACGAGGCCCGATGTCTTTCTCCCCCATTTGTCGGAGACGTAGCCCGAAAGGGGCAGGGCCACGAGTCGGCCCAAGCCTAAGGCGGCGATAACTTGAATAACGGCGGAAATGTCCGCCGCACCCCAGGCGCTTTGCAGGGCGGTTTTGTACTGAGACAAGATAGATACGCCGATGCCGTGAATAAAGTAAGTAAAGTACAAAGGCAGGGCGGTGCGCAAGACGCTTCGATTGGATTGCATGGATCACCTCGTAAATTTTTCAAAAAAAAAGTGACCCGCGGGCCACTTTTCCGGCTTTTTCAAGCCGTCTCGATGGTATGCCATTCCGATTTTTGGTAAGCAACAGTAAGTAAGAAACAACTCTAAGTAATAAAACTTATAGCTAGGAGTAAGTCGGCACGTTCGCCCATCGATAGGTATATTATCACATGAATTGCCGATTCCGTCAAGGGTTCTTTATCTATTGCCCACCAAATTTTTACAGATCCATAAATTGACGAAGGGTGTCGTAAATTTCCCTGGTCATTTCACGAAATTCCACCGGCGTCTGCTTTTCGTTGACGGAAAAGAGGTCGTCGAGGAGGTAATTAAAGGTAACCGAGAGCATGCCCTCTTCGATTTCCACATAAAAGGCCAGCTGTTTGTTTTCGATGACGGCTTCAAAGCCATAGCTGTCCCCGTCTAAGATGCGGATGCACTCGTCGTAAATGGCCACGAGCTCTTCGAATTTAAAGAAGCTGTCTTCCGCCTCAAAGTCCACCTCGCCGTCTGTGCCCTGAATCTTGCAGATTAAATAATCGGCGCTAAAGCCCGTGCCCACGCCCCAGCCCGGCTCGTACTCGAATTCCAGGGCGTCCACGGAAATTTCTTTTATGCCTTCTCGTAAGTGAAACATCTTATTTCTCCTTCGTTAGGCGAAAGCCTTGTTCTTCGGCGATTTCTATAAGAGCCGCCCGATTCGCCGTGGCGCCTTTTAGGCGAGAAACCACTTGTTTGGAAAAAGAATCTACCCGGCGATTGGCATCCCTGAGGTCGTAGTAGGTCTGCATTTCTTCGTCGTAATCCTTAATGGCTTCCATGTAATTGTCCAAAACCACGTAGCTGTCTGTGAAGCACTTAAGATCCATGGACATGCGGGGCTTCAGCTGCGGCGATTGATTGGGATGGCCGAAACCTAAACCGAAAACGGGGAAGGTGAGCTTGGGCAGATTTAACAGCTCGATGACGGCGCGGGCGTCGTTTAAAATACTTCCCAGATACACGGCGCCAAGCCCCGCCGCCTCAATGGCATTGGTGACATTTTGTGCCGCGAGGACCGCATCGGTGACGCCTTGGAAGAAGCGATCGCTGTCTGCCTCGGCTGCAAGTTCCACCCCTTGTTCCCGGGCGATGCGGCTATTTCTGTAGACGTCGGCGACAAAGACCCACAGCTCCGGCGCCCGGGCGATGTATTCCTGCCCGCCGATGTCGGCCAGGGCCTTTTTCTTCGCCTCATCGACGATGCGAATAATGGAATAAGACTGCATCCCCGTAGAGGTGGCCGTGCGATTGGCGACGTCTTTGAAGGTCTCCACCAATGCCGGATCCACCGGCGCATCGGTAAATTCCCGAATGGTCACGTGGTTTAATGATCTGTCAAAAAGGGTTTTATCTGCCATTACTTCCTCCTCTGTTTCTCTTTCAGTCGGCGAATCCACAAATTGCCGATTTCCGCCGTGGATTCCATGGTTTTAATCTGCATACGCAAAAGCCCCTTGAGGGATTCCGCCAAAGCGGCGTCTTCTTCGTTTCCCGCGGTTTTAAACATCCCGCCCTCGTCTTTTCCGTAGAGCTCGATGACCATTTCCCCGGGACCTGTGACATCTGCGTGTTCCACTTCCACGACCAGGGGCTTTTTGTCCGCGGGCAAAAGGGCGCCGGGGGTGCGCATGGCAGGGAGATTCACATCCCCGCCCTCGACAAAACTTCCCTCGGCCTCCGATAAATAGACGCCCCTATCGGTGATGCCGTCGACGAAATAAAAGCGCCGCCCATCGCCCATAAGCCACAGGCCGTCTCCCGCTTTTAAGCGCGCCAAATAAGCCGCCTCCACGGGCAAAAAGCCCTGCTCATCCGGCAGCTGATCCGTGTGTAAATAATAGGCCCGATTTCTCTCGCCCATGCCATCCCCCATTTGTAAATAGAAAAGGTACCGACGTTGGCCGGTACCTTACATGAAACGCTTATTTCGCGTTTTCGTTCACCCATTTCATGGATTCTTTAACGGCTTCATCCGTCGGAATTTCAACGCCGGTTTCCGGATCTTTTCCGGCTACCTTACCGTAGATGTCCGATGCCGGAGCGTGTTTGTCGTTTTGATTTTCTTGTTCTCTTCTTGCTTTTGCTTTTTCTTCTTTGTTAGCCACAATGTCCTCCTATTTATGATACACATGGCCGGCGTGAATTCGCGCAGCTCGATAAATCTGTTCCATTAAAACGACGCGCATCAAGGTATGTGGCAAAGTCATTTTCGAAAAGGACAAGAGCCAATTCGCCCGCGCCTTCACGGCGGGAGAAAGACCCATGCTGCTTCCGATGACAAAGACCACGTCCCCGGCGGTTGTTTCAATAAAATCGTATAATTTTTCGGAAAAGGCCGGTGAATCCACCTGCTTTCCCTCCACGGCCAACACGATCACCGTATCCCGCGGATTTATTTTTGCCAAAAGGGCCTCGCCCTCCCGCTCAAGCACCCCTTGTGCCTCTTTTTCAGATAGACTTTCCGGCGCACGCTCGTCTTTCAGCTCCACGACCTCTGTAGGAATATAAGGCCGCAATCGCTTCACATACTCCGAAACCAAGGCGCTCAGGGCGGGATCTTTTAATTTTCCCAGGGCCAGAACCTTTATTTGCATCCTTAGATCAGTGCCTTCACTGCTTCAAGGGCTTTGTCGTAATCCGGGTGATTGGTCACTTCTTGAACGTATTCAACGTATTTTACCTCATCATCAGCGCCGACGATGACGATGCCGCGGGTTAAGAGGCGCAGGCCTTCGATTAAGAAGCCGTATTTGTTGCCGAAATCGCAGATTTGATAGTCGCTGACGAGTTTGGCGCGGTCGATGCCTTCAGCGGCGCCGAAGCGTTCTTGTGCGAAGGGCAGGTCGTTGGAAATGGTGATGACGTGCACATTGTCGCCGAGGTCTGTGGCCATTTGATTGAAGTTGCCTGTTTGAATGGAGCAAACGCCGGTATCGATGGACGGTACGACGGAATAAATGCGAACGGTGCCGTTTAATTCCTTGGATTCAAAGGGACTTAAATCGTTGTTTACCGCTACAAAATCCGGCGCTTTGTCGCCGACTTTAATTTCTTTACCTAAAATGTTGATGGCGTTTCCGCCGAAAGTAATATTTTCTCTGGACATGATGTACCTCCTAAAGTTCATAAATCATATATCTTATGTATATCCTAAAATTCGGGAAACTAACAGAAAATCTGCCGGAGATTTTATTTTTTCCGTCTTTTGCGCCAAATGCCCGACGATGCGGTATGATAGTAATAAAATAAAGGAGGCATTATGACCCTACAAGCTACCGCACTCGTCTTCGACGGGCACACCGCCGCAGCCTTGGCCGTCATCCGAAACCTGGGCCGCCGCGGCGTGGTTTTTCGCACCCTGGACGCGGCGCCTTCCGACTACGGCATCAGCCGCTATGTAAAAGATGCCGTGCTGACAAAACATCCCGGCGACGACGCCCTTTTAGAGGCCCTCCTCGCCCTTTCAGACGGCCGACCGGTGCTCTTTCCCACATCTTCCGCCCATGTGGATTTTATGGCGCGGCATTTTTCCCTGCTAAAGGACCACTTCCGCTTCCCCTCCCCGACGGCCGAGGCCCTGTCCTCCGCCGGCCTTACCGCTCTTTTTCGCGACCTTATGCCCCCGGAAAAAGGCCTTAATAAAGCGCCGGATCAATTAGTCATCGACATCGCCACGACCTTGGGCTTTCCCTGCTTAATCAAATCCCGCCACGGAAAAAAAGAGGCGCCGATTCAATACATCCAAAGTGCCGCTGCCTTTTCCCGTGCCCTCGAAAAAATCGAGGCGGATTTCTACGCCGAGCGCTACGTGCCTGGCGAGGCCTGTGACAATTACACCGCCTCTCTCTACTACGCGGAAGCCGGCGAACTTTCGGGCTTTGTCACGGCGCAGGTGCTGCGGCAGTACCCCGAATTTGTCGGAGAGGCCACTTATTTGAAACAGAAATGGATTCCCGAGCTCATCGGCCTCGTCCATCCCCGCTTAAAGGCATCAGGCTTTCGCGGCATTTTCCACGCCCACTTTAAGCGCGATGAATTTACGAAAAAAGTCTACATCACCGGCGTGAGCGCATCCTTCTCCCCGGAAACGGAGCTTTACACCCACCTGGGCTTCGAAACCCCCTACCTCTATTATTTGGACAGCCTCGGCGAAGATGTGCCGAAGGTATTTTTTCAATCGGACACCGATTGCCACTTTCTCGACGGCTGGCGAGACATGGCCGGGGTGGCGGGTTACATCAAGACGGGCCACATGGGCCTCATGAAAATTCTCGGCGACTACAAATTCAGAAAAGTCCCCGCCACCTGGGCCTGGGACGACATGGGCCCTGGGCTGAATAAGCTCGGCGCCGAAGCCGCCAAAGGCGCGAAGATCCTCTACAACAAGCTTCCTTTTAATCGATAACGAAAAAAGCACCCCCGCGGGTGCTTTTATTTGTTCTATAAACAAAAAACGGGATGTGCGTAACATCCCGTTTCATTTGGCGGAGCGGGTGGGATTCGAACCCACGTGCCCGTGAAGGCAAACTGATTTCGAGTCAGCCCCGTTATGACCACTTCGATACCGCTCCTCGCATATTGACTTAACGAATCTATTATACAGGATTTATTCCTGTTTTAAAAGGTCGTTTTTCAATATGCCCCGGTTTACAGCTTGATAAAGTCCAAAGGATTTTTCGCCACGCCGCCGACGCGCACTTCGAAGTGCAGGTGGGGGCCGGTGGAGCGGCCGGTGGAGCCGATTTTTCCGATGGATTGGCCTTTTTGCACCACGTCGCCGACTTTCACGTTATAGGCGCTTAAGTGAGCGTAGCGGGTGGAGGTGCCGTTTTGATGATCGATGATGATGAGGTTGCCGTAGCTTCCCGCCATGCCCACGCGGGTGACGACGCCGCCGTCTGCAGCCACGACATTGGTGCCCGTGGCATTGGCCAGGTCGACGCCGTAGTGGAAGCGGCCCCAGCGGGGACCGAAGGGGGAGGTGAGGCGACCGACGGTGGGGGGCATGAAGCTGCCCGTAGCCAGGCCTTCTTTCGTGCCCACGGCGACGATTTCATCGACGGGCTCCTGAATCAGGCGGCTGGATTCGGTGACGGAAGAGGTGATTTTGCCGTTTTCCGATTTCACGCAGGTGGTGGTCTCTAAGAGCCCGGCTTTGCCCGCCTGTGCCACCTTTTTCACGCTCTTCAGTTGATTGGGATCTTCCTTCGTCACGGTTTTAAAAGCAACCGGCGATTGGGCCTTCATTTCCTGCTCTAAGGTGACGGTGATCATGGGCGCCGGTTTCAAGACGGTGATTTTCGATCCCTTGTGCAGGGGGTCTTGCCAATTGGCGTTTAAGGCCTTGATTTCATCGACGGTCATATTAAATTTCTCGGCCACGGACGCCAAAGATTCCGTTTCCTCGGCTACATAAACCGCCTCTTCCCGGCCGCCGGTTAAGAGAATCTTGAAGGCTTCATCCACGGTGAGGATCTTCTCTTCGGTCTTCATCGCTTCGGCCTTGATTTCAGGCTCAATGGCCATGCGGCGCACGGTGGCGCCTTTTGCCTTAAAATGGTTTTCTAATTTCGCCATGAGGGCGTCGTAATCGGCGGGATTTTTTAAGTAAAAGACTGCATCGCCGACGCTGACCTTCAAGGCCTCTGCGGCTTTTTCCGCTTCCGCAGCCATGGGCGTGGGATTTTCCGCCACTACCGTTGCAGCAACTACCGGGCTATGCACCATGCCTGCCGCCATCACTGCCGCCAGGGCACCTAAGTTTATCGTTCGTCTGATCTTGTTCATAAATGTCTCGCTTTCTCTATGGATTTGAAGCTCGAGGCTTCTTTCGTTACTATTTTGTAACTCTTTTGAGCACGAGACTTATTATAACAGAGAATCTCTCCCCTACTATTGCCTAAAGACTACAAAAAGATGACAGTTTCATGACACGATCCGTACACAAAATAAACATCCCCCGGCGTAGCCGGGGGTTTTCCTTTTTCGGCCCAAAGGGCCTGCATTACTAGCTGCGCCTGAAGGGCGTCGGTGGTCTGCCCGTGCTAACGTTACTCGGCTACCCCTTAAAGGGGTTCGTCGTGTCAAAGGTTAGTTGCTCACTTATTTGATCCTCTTTCAACTGGTTTTGTATATACTCTTGAATCTTTTTAGCGTTTTTCCCCGCTGTATCAACGTAATAGCCTCGGCACCAAAACTGTCTTCCCCTATATTTAAATTTCATATCTCCCCATCGTTCATAGATCATGATGCTGCTCTTACCTTTTAGAAAGCCCATGAATGAAGATACAGATAGTTTGGGTGGGATCTCTAGTAGCATGTGAACGTGATCTGGACATACTTCCGCCTCGATTATGTTCACGCCTTTCCAACTACATAACTCCCGTAGAATCGCTCCAATTTCTAAGCGCTTCGATCCATAAAATACTTTTCGCCTGTATTTCGGAGCAAACACGACGTGATACTTACAATTCCATTTTGTGTGTGATAAACTATGGGTGTGATTTAGTGATGTCATTATTTCCTCCTGATTGTGATTGGTTGGCAGACCTCTCTCATCATATCACGCTGGAAATAACGGGCAATTATCGCTAAAGCTAAACGGAACCCCCGGTCTAACCGGGGGTTTTCTAATGCAAAGAAAGCGAAGGGTTTCGCCTTCGCTTTTCTTTGATGATGTTCTTTCATTTAAATGGCACAGGGGCTGTAGCCGCAGTCTTGGCATTCGGCGCAGCCGCCGGTGTGGTTCATGGTGCCGCCGCACATGGGGCAGGTATCGGGATTTTCCGTCATTTGTTTGGCGATCTCCCGATTTAATTCGTCTTGCAGTTCTTTGATGCGGTCGGTGCCGTCTTTTTTGTCGTTTGTAATTAAAATGCCGCTTCTGGCGCAACCGTCGCGATAAATGGTGATGCCCTTCAGGCCCCGCTCCCAGGCGTAGACGTAAAGGTCTTCCACTTCTTCCACGGTAAATTCATTGGGCACGTTCACCGTAGAGGAAATGGAGGCGTCGATAAATTGCTGCCAGGTGGCCTGCACATTGATTCGGTCCCGATAGTTTAAATTCGACGTGGTAATGACGTAATCGGGCAGGTCTTCTTCTCGGGAAAGGCCTTGGGCTTCCATGAGCTTGCGAATAATTTCCGTGTACACCGTGTAGTAGGTGTCTTCGGCGTGAAGGGATTCGGATTTTCTCACGTAGCTGATTTGGAAAATGGGCTCCACGCCGTTGCTGCAGCCGATCAGGGTGGAGATGGAGCCTGTGGGAGCGATGGTGAGAAGCTGGGAATTTCTCAGGCCGTATTCTTCGATCAGGGCCAGCACGTCCTCGTCGGCGTTGGAGCGAATAAATTCACTGGCCAGGACCTTGTCTTTTCGATAGCGGGGGAAGGGGCCGGCTTCTTTCGCCAAGAGGGCCGATTGACGCAGGGCTTCGTTCACGAGGACGCGGCCGATTTGATTAATGAGGTTTAAAGATTCCGAGGAGCCGTATTTCACGCCCATTTTAATGAACATATCGGCCACACCCATAATGCCCAGGCCGATTTGGCGCAGGTCCCGGGAAAGATCCCGCTGCTCTTTTAAGGGGTGCAGGGCCATGTTTTCGTCCAGGACGTCGTTTAAATAAATGACGCCTTCCCGCACCAATTGACCGAAGGATTCGAATTCGAAGCGGGCAAATTTGCTGAAGGGGTATTTGACGAATTCCCCTAAATTAATGCTGGAGAGATTGCAGGAGCCGAAGGCGGGCAGGGGCTCTTCCGCACAGGGATTTACCCCGGCGTATTCGAAGGTGTCGTCTTCGCTCATAATGTGCCATGAATTGATGCGGTCTTTAAAGAGCACGCCGGGCTCGGCCATGTCCCAGTTGTTGTAGGCCAGATTGTGCATCATGTCCCGGGCGCTGACTTCCCGGCGGATTTTTTCTCCGGTGGCTTCCACGTCGAAGGTTAAGGTAAAGGGCTTATCTTCCTTGTAGGCTTTAAAGAAGTCATCGCCGCAATTTACGGAAATATTGGCGCTGGTTACCTTGTCCAGGTCTTTCTTCACATTGATGAAGTCCAAAATGTCCGG
Organism: Peptoniphilus sp. HCN-40583; assembly: GCF_037892835.1. Lineage (NCBI taxonomy): Bacteria > Bacillati > Bacillota > Tissierellia > Tissierellales > Peptoniphilaceae > Peptoniphilus > Peptoniphilus sp. HCN-40583. The sequence goes on along the minus strand of NZ_JBBKBU010000019.1, from coordinate 30,103 downwards.
GTGAGAGGCATCCATATTGAGCATGAGGGCGCCGCGACGACCGCGCATGCCAATGAGGCCCGTGGTAAGGGAGTAAAGATCCATAAAGCTCACGGCTCCCGTGGTGGAGGAGGCGGCGTTATTGACTCTGGCGCCTTTCGGACGCAATTTGTTTAAGGTGAGGCCCACGCCGCCGCCATAGCTGTAGGTGCGGGCCATCCACTTGGCCGTGTCGTAAATGGATTCGATATTGTCTTCCACCTGGGGCATGACGTAGCAATTGGAAAGGGTGATCTTTTTGCCGAAGGCATCCAGCCCACGACCCGCCAAGATTCGTCCCGCCGGCATAAATTCCTTGTTGGCGATGGCTTTTTTAATGGCGGAATTGCCGCCGGAGACCCGTTCCAAAAAGTCTTCGAAACTTTCCGAATCGTAGCGGTACTTCTTCTCGTAAATGTCCCGCTGCAGATCCGTCATGTCCCAGCCGTGTTCCCTGAGGCGGGCGCGCTCTTGGCGATAGAGAATGTATTTCTTCGCCGCCACGGGATCCTTCGCCATCAGCGACAGCTCCACGGCATCTTGAATGGTCTCGATGTCCACGACCTCGTCGCCCGTGCATTTTTCGGTGACCTCCTTGGCCACGGCCCGGGCCGCGTCTTCATCGACGCCCCTGTCCGTCTCCGCCATGGCTTTTTTTACGGCGATGACAATTTTCTCGCCGTCGAATGCCACCACTTGCTTGTTTCGCTTCCTTACGTTCATTGCTTCCTCCCCTTATTTATCCACAATCTATCAACATATTGTGGTTAAGTTCTAACTATTTCTGTCTTACCTCTAAATGTAGTATACGCTATTTATACTACGCTATGGCCTGACTATTTTCAAGATCCTTTTCCAAATAAAAAAGACGCCGAAGCGCCTTAGTTTTCGTCGTAGATCATTAAATTGTAATCCTTCATTACCTGCACCAAGATATCGCCGTAGCGGGGGTTGGTGCTGTAGCCCGCCGAGTGAAGGGCCCGGGCGTAGGCCTCAGCACTTTCCGCTTCCCGCACCGGTGCGTAGCGGTTCGCCTTGGCGATGAGCTTGCCGTAGTCGTAAAAGCTCTCCCGGGCGGAGTTGTAGGTGCGAAAGCCGTCTTCCACGGCCATCTTCCGCCCGCCTTTCATTTCGATGGTGGGAAGCACCACGCCCTTGCCCTTGATGCCGAAGTAATTATTGTAGGTCTTCGACAGTTCGCTTTCGCCGAAATTCGATTCCACCGCCGCCTGGGCCAAAATCACCGAGGGGTAGAGATCGTATTTCTTTCCCACTGCCTGCGCCAGAGGCGCAAAGGCCGTGAAAAAATCCTCCCGGCTGTGGACGCTCTCCCGATTGGGCTCGTAGCGGGGCCGCATAAAGAAAAACGCCACGATAAGCACCGCAAAAAACAGGGTGCGCTTTCTCTTTTTCACAATTAATCCGCCTCGATGACCGTATCGGGATCATCTTTCAGATAGAAGGTGTTTTTGCCCAACGCCGTCATGACGATGACCACGGCGGGCATCAGGTAGTTAAATACGGCAAAGGGCATATAGGCCATGGGGGAGACGTGGAGCACGCCTTTCATATACACCCCGCAGGTGTTCCAGGGCACGAGGCAGCTGGTTACCGTACCCGAGGCTTCCAGTGTGGAGGAGAGCATCTTCGGGTGCAGGCCGCGGCGGCGATATTCCGGCGCAAACATGCGACCGGGCACCACCAGGGAAATGTATTGCTCCGGCATGGTCATGTTGGACAAGAGGCAGGTAAACAGTGTGGCGGTAACCAGGCCGGTGACGGAGCGAATGCCCTGTACCAAGGTCTTGACGATAATTTCCATCTGTCCCGTCTCCTCGGCAATGCCGCCGAACATCATGGCGATGAGCGTAAGGGACACGGACTGCATCATGTTCATGAGGCCGCCGGCGGTTAAAAGCTTATCCAAGCTTTCGATGCCCGTTTGAGACACATAGCCGTTCATGCCGCTTCCTAATATTTCGTTCAGACCCACGGTGGGCTGAATGACGGGGCCGATGAAGGTGGCCACCACAATCCCGAGGACGATGCCGGGAAGGGCCGGCAGCTTAAAGGCGATGGTGACGATGACCACAATGGGGGGCAAAAGAAGCAGAGGGCTGATGACAAAAGTGCTCTTTAAGCCCTCTCTCAATGCCACGATGCCCGAGGTGTCCGCCGAGCCGACGGGGCCGCTGTAGCGGGTGGTTAAAAAGGCGAAAATCGCCAGGGTAAGGACATAAGTAATCATCGTGGGCTTGATCATGGCCTTGACGTGGGTAAAGACGTCGGTGCCGCTCATGGCAGGCGCCAGGTTCGTCGTGTCCGACAAGGGGCTCATCTTGTCGCCGAAATAAGCGCCGGACAAAATGGCGCCGGCGGTAACGGGGGCGGGGATGTTTAAGCCTTGGGCAATGCCCATAAGGGCGATCCCCATGGTAGCCGCCGTGCCCCAGCTGCTCCCCGTGGCCAGGGAAGTAATGGAGCAAATCAAGCAGGCCGCCACGAGGAAAATGGAAGGTTTCAAAATCCCCAGGCCGTAATAAATCATCGAAGGCACCACGCCGGTGGCGATCCAAATGCCCACCAAAATGCCGATGGTGATTAAAATCATCACCGAAGGCAGGGCCTGAGAAATGCCACGCACCATGGCCTTTTCGATGCTGTCCCAGGAATAGCCGATTTTCATGGCCATTAAGGCGGCGAAAATCACGCCGATAAACATGGGAATATGGGGTTCTATTTTAAATTTTAAAATGCTCACGCACATAATTAAGACGAGGCCGAAAAAGACCGTAAGGGCCTCCCACAGCTTCGCCTTTCTCGGCGCATTCGTCGCTTTCATCGCTACAATCCTCCTCGTGGAATACTTTCCTGCATTAGTAAGTAAGAATATATGAACACATTATAATATAAAACCGTGCGCCGCGCTACGAAAAAGGAAAGCTGCGCGCCCTTTCATCTCTAAGAAATCACTAAGTCCGGTTTAAATTCAGTTTATCACCACATCTTCCCATAAAAAAAGCCCGCCGAAGCGGACTCTTTTTAAAAGGTATTTTAGAAGCCTCCCGTATCCGGGTGATCGTCGATGGTTTTGCCGACGCCCATCTTTCCGATGAGGTAGCCCACGGCGAAGCAAACAAGGGAAGGAACGAACCAGGTAAATCCGAATTGACCCAAGGGCAAGGTTTGGATGGATGCAGCCAGACTGCCCAGGCCAATTTTGTCGCCGACGGTTTCGATGACTGCGATAACGAGAACACCGGCGACCATGACGATGTAAGCCATGTCGTAGCGAACGCGTTTTTCAAACATCATGTAGAATACCAAGGCGATGATAATCGGGTAAACGATGGTAAGCACGGGGCCTGCCAAAGCGATGATGGCATCGACACCGATTAAGGAGAGTGCAAAACTGATGATCGTAACGATAATAACGGTGACGCCGTATTTGATCTTGCCGTTACTGATGTCTTCGAAGAAGTTACCTGCAGCGGAGGTTAAGCCGACGGAGGTGGTGAGGCAGGCCAGTGCAACGGCCAGACCCAATGCAACCTTACCGAAGCTACCGAAGAGCATACCGACTAAGCTAACCAAAATTTCGACGCGGGAATCGTCTGCGGTAAACATGGAGCTACCTTGTGCGCCTAAATAGGTGAGACCACCGTAGACAACGGCCAAGGCGACGAAGCAGACCAAGCCGACCATCATAATGAAGGAACGACGTTCTTTTTCACTGACTTCGCCATAGCCTTTTCGAATCAAGTCGGCGACGACGATACCGGTGAACAAGGGTGCTGCCAGAGCGTCAAGGGTTTGATATCCTTCATAGAAACCACTGACGAAGAAGCCGCCGTCGTGTTCGACGGGAACAATGGCGCCTACAGGTGTAATAATCGCTTTAGCAATAATGAGAACGAGGAAGATCAATAATGCCGGCGTTATGTATTTACCGATAATATCGACGACGCCACTTTCTTTATAAGCAAGAGCGAAGGTAATAGCAAAGAATACGATGGACGTAATGAAGGCGGGTGCATTCGGGAAGAAAGGCATTACGCCGACTTCGTGAGTCGTAGCTGCGGTTCTGGGAATTGCAAAAGCAGGACCGATACAAATAATAGCAACGAGGGATAACAGCTTCGCAAAACCGGGGCTGACGCGCTTACCTAAGTCAACGGCACGACCGCCTGCAAAGGCTGTGATGAAAACGGTTAGAATGGGAATGACCGGGTCGGCTAAAAGGAAGCCGCACATGGTAGCAAACCAACCGTCACCGGTGGTAACACCTAAGTAAGGCGGGAAGATCAAGTTACCTGCGCCGAAGAAAATGGCGAACAGGGCCAGACCGCTAACAAAGATATCTTGTGTTCTTTTGTTCATAAACTCATCTCCTTTATAAAATTCTAAGGTTCGTTCTACCTTTGTGTAACATTATATCTAAATTACATACCTTTTTGAAGTAAATTTTTCAATTAACGAAAACTGTGTCTATTTTGTCGTCAGTGTACTATATATTTGTATACAGCCGTGTTTTGACCTTAATATTTTTTCTATTCGTTATGCCTTTGTCAAGCATTGGGAATAGACGCATTTATTTTTTCTTCCGCGACGGCTTTTTCCGGCACCGCAAAAATAAAAACGCTTGCCTCGACGGATTTTTTCACGGTGCGGCGAAAAATTTTTTGCTGCGCTGATCCGTCCTTCGAGGCACCTTTTTCTTTTTGCCATGGCCTTATTTCTCCGTGGCTTTTCATTTAGCCGCGGCCGTATTTCTCCTCGCCCTTCGCTTTTTCATTACCCTACGGTTTTTCCGAATCTTTCGGGCAATAAAAAATGCGCACCGAAGTACGCATTTTTGCTATCTTAATTATTTTTAGAAGGCGGGCTTTATGTCGTGATCCGAACGTTTCTTACCCATGCCCATTTTACCGCATACGGTACCGATGGCGGCGCCGATGAGGCCGGGCAGAAGCCAGCTGAAGCCGAAGTCAGCCAAAGGCATGCTTTCGATGAGTTTCGCAGCGCCTTCGAAGGAACCGGTCATGTTGTAGATGGTAGTAAAGGATGCGGCCACGATGGTGCCTACAGCCATACCGATAATGGTTCCGTCGTAGGGGAGTTTGCGATCGAAGATCATGATGAAGGACATGGCGATAATGGCGGGATAGACGATGTCCAAAACGGGACCGGCCAAGCCGATAATGCCGTCTACGCCGACGAGGGAGAAGGTAAAGCTTACGAGGACGGATACGCAAACCACGTATTCGTATTTCCACTTGCCGTTGGAAACGGAGTTAAAGAAGTTTCCGGCTGCGGAGGTTAAGCCGACGGAGGTGGTGAGGCATGCCAAGCTGACTGCCACAGCCAGTGCCGCTTGTCCCCATTTACCTAAGAGCAGGCCGACGCTGCCGACGAGGATTTCGACGCGGGTTGCATCGGGACCGAAGTGGGTGCCGCCTTGAGCGCCGACGTAGGTGAGGCCGCCGTAGATAATGAATAACAGGACCATGGCCAAAACGCAAACTTCGACGATCATCCGTTGTTTTTCACGCTTCGGCGCATCGCCGTAGCCTTTTCGAATCAAGTCGCCGGTTACGATGGCGGTACAGAGTAAGGATACCATGGCGTCCATGGTTTGATAGCCTTCGATCATCCCTTGGGTGAAGAATCCCGTTCCCTCTGCGGGGAGGACGGGCCCGAAGGGGGTCGCAATGGCTTTTGCAATAATAATGCCTAAGAAAATGAGCAGTACCGGCGTAATGTAATTACCGATAATGTCGATAACGCCCGTCTCTTTAATGGACAGGGCCAGGGTGATGGCGAAAAAGATGCCGGATGTTACCCAAATCGGGGTTCCGGGAAGGAAGGGCAGGATGCCGACTTCGTGGGTGGTAGCTGCCGTTCTCGGAATGGCGAAGACCGGGCCTACACTGATCATGGCCGCTGCGGCCAACACAACCGCGAAGGGGTAATTGACCCGACGGCCCAAGTCGACGGCTTTACCGCCGGCAAAAATGGTAACGACCAAGGTGACGACGGGGATAACCGGGTCTGCCAAGAGGAAGCCCAGCATAACCGAGGTCCACGAGTCGCCTGCATGGAAGCCGAGATAAGGCGGGAAGATTAAGTTGCCTGCGCCGAAAAAGATAGCGAACAGCGCGAAGCCTATTACAATAACGTCTTTCGTTCTACTGCTTTTCATTTAGTCACTCCTCCAACAGTTCAATATGTCATTCATTATACAGAATATTGAAGGCGGTCGCTACTTTCATGACAAATAAGAATGGTTTATTTGTGAAAACCTTTATTTATGGAAAATATTTCGTGTCTTTACTTTAATTTTAAACTATTTTTTACATCACCGTTTCGTATGCAATCGTCGTTATATTGTATACTGAATAACGGTGTGTCAATTGACCTTTTTTACTCTTGCATGGCGAGAAGCCACGAGCACGAGGACGTCGTGTTCCAACAAAAGGGTGCCGCTCTCATCCCGCGTCGAGGCGATCATGTGCACGACGCCGTAGTCGCCGTCGCTTTTGATTTCGATGCCGTCGACGACTATGGTGGTGTAAAGGTCCACGCCGGGATAGATGGGATTGACCCAGCGCAGGTGATTCATACCGATGCCGGCGACGACGCCGCCGCAGTCCAGCCCCGTGGCGACCCAATGGCCCCAGGTGGCGCTTAAGCTGTGAAGGCCCGAGGCGATAATGGTGCCGAAGCGACTTTTCTTCGCCGCCTCGGGATCCGTATGAAAGGGCCGGTCGTCGTAGGCCCGGGCGTAGTCGATGATTTCTTTTTCTGTTAAGGCGAAGGGATCGGTTTGAAAGGTCAGCCCTACTACATAATCTTCTAAATACATTCTGCCTCCTTATCCGCGGGAGGCGACGATGGTGCCGCCGCCTACCACTTTATCGCCGTCGTAACAAACCACGGCTTGGCCCTTGGCGATGGCGCCGTGGGGTTCGTCGAAGATCAGGGTAATGTTTCCGTCTTTTTTGTCGATTAAGGTGGCCGGCGTTTCCGCGCCGTGGTAGCGGGTGCGGGCGGTAACTTTCATTTCGTCGGTTTCGGGGTAGCTGAGCCACTGAAAGTCCACGGCGTCCAGTTCCTTCTTCTTCAGGCTGCCTTTATTGCCTACGACGACTTGGTTTTTCTCCATGTCCTTGTCCAGAACGTAAACCGGGTGGCCTGCCGCCACGCCCAGGCCCTTTCGCTGGCCGATGGTGTAGCCCACGGCGCCCTTGTGGCGGCCGAGAATGCGACCTTCTTCATCGACAATATTGCCTTCGGCGTAGGTTTTGTTTTCCCTCCGCTCTAAAAAACCTTTGTAGTCGCCGTCAGGAACGAAGCAAATGTCCTGAGAATCGTGTTTCTTGGCATTGACCAGGCCCGCTTCTTCGGCGATTTTACGCACCTCGCTCTTTTCCAAATCCCCTAAGGGAAAGAGGGTGTGGGCCAATTGTTCTTGGCTCAGGCTGTAGAGGACGTAGGACTGATCCTTCTTTTCGTCCGGGCCCTTTAAGAGGGCGTAGCGCTTAAGCTTCTCGTCGTATTGGATGCGGGCGTAGTGGCCTGTGGCGATGTAGTCGCAGTCCAATTCCCGCGCCCGAGTGTAAAGGTCTTCGAATTTTAAGTAGCGATTGCAGTCGATGCAGGGGTTGGGGGTCCAGCCCTTTTCGTAATAGGCAACGAATTTGTCGATGACTTCTTCTTCGAATCGCTCGGAAAAATCGTAGACGAAGTAATCCATGCCGAGCTTCGCCGACACCATGCGGGCATCGTCGATGTCGTCAAGGGAGCAGCACGTGTGGCCGGTGTGGGCCACCGTGTCATTTTCGTACAGTTTCATGGTCACGCCGATGCATTCGTGCCCGGCTTTTTTCAGTAAGTAGGCTGCCACGGAGGAATCTACCCCTCCGGACATGGCGACGAGTATGCGACTCACGATCTCTTCCCTTCTACTATTTCTTTTAATGCGTCTAAAAATCCTTCCACTTCTTCCACGGTGTTTTCTCTGCCCAAAGACACCCGCATGGGGGCGCGGCCTCGTTGATCCACGCCCATGGCTTCGAGAACGTGGCTCTTTGTGGCGGCGCCGGCCTGACAAGCGCTTCCCCCGGAGAGGGCGAAGCCGCGGCGGTCCAATTGATACAATAAAACGTCCCGGGACATGCCCTCCACCATGGCGTGGACGATGCGGTCGTCGCCGCCTTCTGCGGTAAGCACGACGTCTTTTGTGGCGGCGAGGCCTTCACGCAGGCGAAGGCTGAGGCGCCTGATTCGCGCGGCCTCTTCTTCTCTGCGCTCTTCCGCCTCTTTTAAGGCTTCCACCATGGCGCAGATGCCCGGCACATTTTCCGTGCCGCTTCGAATGCCCCGCTCCTGACCGCCGCCGTAGATGACGGGCTCCAGCTCTTTTCGCGTCAGCAAAATGCCCACGCCTTTGGGCCCGTAAAATTTATGGCCGCTCATGGCCACAGTATCGGCGAAGGCGTAGCTGTCCGCCGGGCGATGGCCCGCCGCCTGCACACCGTCCACGTGAAAGTGCACGCCCTCGGGGAGACCGCCTTTTATCTCGGCCAGTGGCTGAAGGGAGCCCACTTCGTTGTTTACGGCCATGACGCTCACCAAAAAGGTGTCTTCTCTTACGGCGGCAAGGATGTCTTCGGCACGGACCACGCCTTTTTTATCCGGGGAAATGTAGGTGACTTCCACGCCCTCTTTTTCAAGGGCTTCGGCGCATTTCAACACGGCTTCGTGCTCGATGGCCGTGGTAATCATGTGGCCCGGGCTCTTTTTTCTGTTTTTGTAGGCGCTCATCATGGCGATGTTGTCGGCTTCCGTGCCGGATCCCGTAAAGAGGACGTTTTTCATGGAAAGGCCGAAAAGATTGGCCACATCCAGGCGGGCGCCTTCCAAGGCATTTTTCGCCTCCCTGCCCAAGCGGTGTTGGCTGGAGGGATTGCCGTAGCCTGCTTTTAAAAGGGCGGTCATGGTGTCGATGGCTTTTTCGCTCATGGGACAGGTGGCCGCGTGGTCGAAGTATATCATGGATCTCCTTTCATAAAAACAGCCCCTCGAAAGGAGCCGTCATCTCACTACAGGGCCTTCGCCCGGGCCTTGAGGGCCGGGGGTACGCGGCGGGATTCATTGATTTTCCGAATGGTCTTTTTCTGCACCGAAGGGGAAAGATCCCCTGTTGCCAATCGCTTTAACACGGCCTCCGGCTCGTATAGGGTGGCTTCGGCGAAAAACCAGGCCATGGCCATGTCCACGTAGTAATGGCCGCTTTCCACGCCTGCCACGGCTTCCATAAGCTCTTTTGTGTCTTCCGTCACATGGCGCAGGGCCAAAACGATGCCCAAACGCCTGCCGTAGGGCGCGGGGGACTGCATTAGGCGAATGTAATCCTTTAAGTAATTCCCCTTGTAAAAGGCCCGTGGGTCGATGGCATCCACCACCGCCCAGTTGTCTAAATAGGGCACAAAGGCGTCCATGGCCTTCAGGGCTTCCTCGGCGGGCAAGTCGTTAATTAAAAGCCCGTGGAGGATATTTTCCTCGTAGCTTTCGTGGGGCAGCTCCTTTAAAAAAGAGGGCTCCGCTTCCTTGGCGAGCTTTCTTAGGGTAGGCATGTTCACACCTAAAATCATCTCCGGCGCCACGGTGGGGATCAGCTTCTCCAAAAAAGCTTTGTGTTTCGCCGTGGCCAATGGCTTCAGCGCCTCTCTTACTGTTTTCATTTCACCAACTGATAGATAATAAAGAGAAGGACCAAAAGGGCGATGGCCATGAGGACCGGGCTCATGCGGCCTTTTTTCGCCGGCGCCTCTTGCGCCTCGGTTTGGATTTTCTCTTTTTCTAATTTGAAATCATCGGCGGCTTCGATTTTTTCCTTCGGCTTTTCCACCGGCTCTTCCCGTTTTTCTACCGCTTCTTTCCGTTTTTCATCCGCTTTTTCTTCCGCTTTTTTCGCAGGCACAACCGATTCCTTCTTGAAATCGTCGGCAGCTTCGATTTTTTCTTCTGCTACAGGTTCTTTTTCAACGGGGGCGGCTTTTTTCTCTTCCTTGGTTTTTCGGGCTTCGCCTTCGCCCCTTTTTCTCTCCCCTTCGGCGGATTGCTTTCTCGCCGCTTTTTGTTTGCGCTTTAAGGCCTGTCTTTTGCGCTTATCCATGGGTTTGGAAAGATCGAAATCATCCGCCGCCTGAATTTTTTCTTCCACGATGGCTTCTTCAACCACAGGTTCTTCAGCCATAGCTTCTTCAACCACAGCTTCCTCAACTACTTCTTCCTGTACGGGTTCTTCCACTACAGGTTCTTCCGCCACAGCTTCTTCAACCACGGCTTCCTCAACTACTTCTTCCTGTACGGGTTCTTCCACTACAGGATCTTCCGCCACAGCTTCTTCAACCACAGGCTCTTCGACTGCAGCTTCTTCTGCAACTTCTTCCATCACGGGTTCTTCCGCTACAGGCGCTTCAAATGTATCTGCCGCTTCGATTACTTCGGCCTTTTCTTCCGCAACAGGGGCTTCGGCATCTTCAACCACAGGCTCCTCAACCACAGGCTCCTCAACCACAGCTTCTTCCGCTACAATTTCTTCCTCTACCACCGGGACCTCGTCCTCGGGTTTGTAGCCTAAGGGATAGACCATGGGCGTCTCGCAGGACGCACAGTATTTGACGCCGGGCACATTTTCTTTTCCGCAAAATCGACACTTCATTTCATACCCTCCTTGACATAGTCCTTTGGATTTATCTATACCCGATGAATGACTATTTATCGCAGAAAAGCCCCTGTCTCGAAAAATTTATTTAATTTTTCGCCGTCTTGATTAATTTATCCACGGGCAATTGGGCGATGAGTATGGCCGCAAACAAAAGCACACAGCCCAGAGCTTCCCGCCCCGTCATGGTTTCGTGCAGGAACAAAAAGCCCCCCAGGAGGGAAAACACCGATTCCAAACTTAAAATCAAGCTGGCCGTGGTGGGGTCTGTGTGGCGTTGGCCTAAAATCTGCAGGGTAAAGCCCACGCCGCTTGAGAGAATCCCCAGGTATAAAATAGCGGGCAGGGCCTTGGCGTATTCCCCGAAAAGGGAGGCCCCGGTGGGCAGGACGAAAAAGAAAGAAAGGATCGCCGCCGTGAAAAACTGAATGCAGCTCATGGCTACGCCGTCCACATCCTCGGCAAAATGGTCGATAACGAGAATATGTACGGTAAAGGCGATGGCACAGAGAAAGACGAGAAAATCCCCGAGGCCCATGGAAAAGCCCGCGCCTTTTTTGATGCTGATAAAGTACAGCCCCACGGCGCCGACGGCCACGGCGAGCCAGGTCTTTTTTGAAATGGCGTGGCGGAGCAAAATCCCGCCGATGGGTACGAGGACGATGTAAAGGGCGGTAATAAAGCCGGTCTTGCCGGCGGTGGTGTACTTCAGGCCGTATTGTTGCAGGGCCATGGCCACGCTTAAACAGATCCCGCAGTAGATGCCGCCTTTTATGGTGGCATGTAAATCCTTGCCCGTATCCCTTAATTTCGGAACAAACAGGAGAATGACCAAAAGAAAAAGCCCTGCCGCCAGGGAACGATGCATATTCAGCACAAAGGGATGGATGTGGTTCATGCCCGCGACTTGCACCACCACCCCCATGCCCCAAATCACCGTGGTCAATACCAGGAGGAAAATGGCTTGATTACGCTTCATTTCCGTCTCCCTTATTTAAGACCACGCCGGTGGCGTGCATATTGAAAATCGCCTGGAAACAGAGCTTGTCCTTTTGAAAGAAATGGACTTCCACATTGTCGTTGACCTTGCCCCGCTTGTTGAAAAAGGCCTTGGCCACCACTTCCCCTTCGTAAAGGGGGGCGTGGTAGAAGCAGGAGGCGCCTTGGGTCACTACCACGCCTTTGCGATCGCAAAGGATGGCGCTGATTACATCGGCCATGCCGAAGTGGATCATGCCCTGGCAAGTGCCGGCGGAATTAATGGCGCCGGGCCACACCTGCCAAGTGGCGGTTAGGGCCTCTTGATTTTGCTCAAGAACGGTCAATTCGGAATCGTCCATGAGGCGGTGATCCACGCTGTCTTCTAAGTATTCGTAGCGAGCCATAAATCCTCCTTACTCCATCTCGATCTGTTCCGCTTGCGGCATATAGGCCATATCAAACATACCCTTGGCACAAAGCTTGCCCTCTTGACGCACCTCAGCCGCCATCACCGAGGTGTAGCTTCCCACTTTTTGAAAGGAGGCGGTAATGTAGGCATCACCGGGAAGGACGGAATGGTAGTAATAAAAGCTCACGCTTTTAGTAAGCAAATGATTGTTCCGCAGGCCAAGCGCCGCGCAAATGGCGTCGGTGACGGAAAAAACCGCCCCGCCGTGGGCGATGTCCGCGGGATTTAAAACCGTCTTGTCTACATGCCAACGGGCGTGAATCTCATCGTCTGTATGCTCCAAAATCGTGAGATCGAAAAGGCTTGTAAAGCGCTGAAAAATCTCCTGCACCCGTTGTTCTCTCCATGCTTCCATGTTGCACCTCCTATAAAAAACGCAATTGCCTGCTGTAATTTTCTTCCAATGCGGACACACTCAGCCCCAGAAGGCGAAGCTTCTCGCCACCGTAAAGGGAATCGAAAAGGGCCTTTGCCTCACGATACAGCGCCTTTTCCCCTTCCACCGGCGTGGGAAAGGTCTTGGACTTGGTGTGGGTGTCGAAATCCCTCGTCTTGATCTTTACGGTCACCGTGTAGCCCACAATCCCCTTTTTCTCCATAAGAAAAGCCGTCTCTCTCGCCGATTCCATGAGCCGCTCCTTAAAAAAAGCGCGGCTTCTGGTCTCGGCGAAGGTTTCTTCCGTGCCGATGGATTTTCGCTTCCTGCCCGGCACTACCGGCCGCATGTCCACGCCTCGCACCCGGTCGTAGAGCTCCGTGCCCATTTTGCCGAAAGTTTCCTGTAAAAAATCCCGCTCCAAAAGGAGCAGATCCGCCCCGGTGTGAATGCCCAAATCGTTGAGCCGCGCCGCCGTCTTCTCGCCGATGCCGTGAATCTTCGAAATGGGAAGGGTTTTGATGATTTCCTGCCCCCGCGCCCCGTCGATGACCGTAAAACCCGCGGGCTTGTCCATATCCGAGGCGATTTTTGCGAGAAATTTATTGTAGCTCAGCCCGCAGCTCATCGAAAGGCCGAAGCGGTGCGCCACTTCCCGCTGCATGGTCCGCGCCACCGCCTCGGGATCTTCCTCCCCCGTTAAATCCAAATAAGCCTCGTCGATGGAGACCTGCTCCATTTTGTAGCCGAAGCTGTGCAAATAACCGAAGACCTTGCGGCTCACCTCGCCGTAGACGCCCTTTCGCGTAGGCACCACGATGAGATTTGGGCACAAACTTTTCGCCATAAACATCGGCATGGCCGAGTGGACGCCGTATTTTCTCGCCTCGTAGCTGGCCGTGGTCACGATCCCCGAAGGATTTCTCCCACCGACGGCCAGGGGCTTGTTTTTCAGGGCGGGATTCAATAAAATCTCAACAGAGGCGAAAAACGCATCCATATCCACATGTAAAATGTTCAAATGCATCACCTGTCCACTATAACAAAAAACCGCCGCCGGCGGAAGTGCGGCGGACAAAGGAGAATTCATGAAACAAAAAATTGCCCTCTTCGATTTTGACCGCACGGTCATATCGAAAGACTCCATCCTTATATTATACGACGTAACGGCAAAAAAAATCCCGGGCTTTCGGGCAAAACTTTACAAAGAGCTCTTGGCGGGAAGCCTCTTTCGCTCGCCGAAGACGGTGAAGAAAAATGTTAAAAACAATTTTCTCTCCATGCTTCGCTACTACACGGAAGATGAAGTGAAGGCCTTCGTCTACGACGACGTTATGGCCTACGCCTTTAAAGAAGCCGTAGACGAGATCTATGCCCTGAAGGCGGCAGGCTACTACCTGCTTCTCGTCTCCGCTTCCGTGGAGGACTATTTAAAATATGTAGGCGACGTACTACCCTTCGATCACATTATCGGCACCTCCACCGATGCGCAATTTGAAATGGTGGGGGACAACAACAAGCACGCAAAAAAAGTGGACAACATCCTCGCCCATCTCACGGAAAAAGGCATGGAAATCGACTACGAAAACAGCGTGGCTTACAGCGATTCCCTTGCCGCCGATCGCCCCATGATGGAGCTGGTAAAGACACGCTATTTAATCAACAACAAAACCGACGCCGAGGGCTATTTGCATCTGAACTGGCAGGAAAAAGCCCAAGGCCCCCTTCGCGCCTGATCCGATTAAATTTTTCATTCCGGGGTATCTATTTTTCAAGGTATTTAACAAATTGATGAATGCACCTTTACGTGCACATAATAGATCTCAGATTAGGAAGGAATGAAGTATGAGTCGATTAATTTTTTACGGCGTCGACGACGAGGCGCGGCGAGCCCATTTGCTGGAAGCCGCCGAGGCCCAGGCCATTGACGTGCGGGAAGTTAAAAAAGAAGAAGTGGGCGAGCTTTTGGGCTACTTTGCAGGCCTTGAAGGCTACGAAAAAACCGGGGAGGCGGCGGAGGCACCGGAAGAAGAGCTCTTGGTTTTCGTAGGCCTGCACTCCCACGATCTGCAAAAAATCCTGCTCACCTTGCGTGAAATGGGCGAAGTCTTCCCCCACAAGGCGGCCATGACCGAAACCAACAAAGATTGGCCCTTCGCCCGGCTCGTTACGCACATTCGCCGGGAAAATGCCATTATTCAGGCCTGGTCCCAAATGATGGCCGCGGCCAAAGAAGTCATTCAGGCGCAGGAAACCGAACCCACTCAAGCCCGAGACGAGGCCCTCACCTTTGCCAAAGACCTTCGCTTAAAAGGCGAAGACATCGAAGAAAGCGACGTAAGAGAAGCCATTCGCCGTTTAAAAGAAAGTCTGTAAAAGAAAAACGAGTCCCACGCAGCGATGCAGGGGCTCGTTTTTTGTGCTTCTTTTTACGGATTGAGGGAATGAAGATCCAAGCTGTCGGAGACATTCACCCGCTTTAATCGGCGCAGGGTCTCGGGCAGGTACTTCACCGTGTAATTCTTCCCTTCCTCCGAGGTGACGCTCACCTTGTATCCCGCCTCCGTGAGGAGCACTTCCGTCAAATCGTCGTGAATGCCCTGGGGATAAGCGAAGGCGTAGGGCGCGTGGTCGTTGAATTTCTCGTACACCGCCTTAAACCGTGCGTCGTCGGCCTTAAAAGCCGCCATAAAGTGTTCTTCATCTTCCCCTTTGAGCCTGCCCATGTTTTCCCTGAAGGCGCTGCCCTTCACCTTTTGTGTTTGGTGGAAGAAGTAGCTGTGGGAGCCGTATTCGAAGACATCGGAAGCGGCAAGGGCCTCTTCGGGGGAAAAGTGGCGCTTCATGGGTTTGTCCGTGCCGGGATAAGTGTCCATGCCCATGGTCTTTCCGATGGGAAAGATCGTGGCCACCTGATTGTATTTTTTAAGCAATGGATAGGCCAGCTTCAGATTGGAATCGTAGCCGTCGTCGAAGGTAATGAGGGCGAATTTTTCGGGCAGATCCCCTTTTCCCTCGACGAAATTCATCAGGTCCTTAAAGTGGACGGTTTGAATCTCCTCGTCCTTGAGGTACTGCAAAAATTCCTCGAAGCGGGCCGGAGAAATGGTGTAGAGGCCGTCGCCCTCATCCGCCAGGTGGTGGAAGGCGAAGATGTAGTAGCTGCGCTCCAAGACCTCGGGGGCCTGGGCTGCGGCTTTCTCCACGCGGCCCTTTGCAATAAACTTTCCGTAATTTCCCTCGCCCTTGTAAATTTTATCCAGCATCATGGCGCCCATGGCGTTTCTGAAGTGGGATGGATCGTAGAAAAACCGGGGATCCTTCTCCAGAGGCGTGTTCGTGAAATCCCAAAAATCCACGGTCTCGGCAAGCTTTTTGTAGTAGGCATCCACTTCTTCTTTATCGTAGCGGGCATTTTGCCCGGCATACATAGGCGTCAATAGAAAGGTAATGGGAATGTGGTTTTCGTCGCACATGGCCTTGATCCTTCCGATGGCGGCGATGGCCTCGTCTTGCGAAGACAGGGGAATTTTTTCCGCGGGAATGTCGAAATGCTGATTCTTCATGTACTCTTCCGAAGATCCCATGTACTCCACGTCCCGCACCCGCTTGTCGTAGCTGCCGTCTTCGTGAAAGACGTCGAAATTTTTCGGAATGTAGCTGTCCTCTTTTTTCGCCGCGATTTTGTCCGCGCCGTAGCGGGGATTGGCAAAGAGGTAGTTTTTGTAAAAGGTGAATTTATTTTCCCCGCTCACATCCGGATGAAGGAGGTAATTTAAGTCCCGATTGTTTTCGTGGTACTTCGTGGCCGAGGGAATGGCCAGAGGCATAATAATGGACTCCACGGGATAATTCTTCACCAAAAAGGCCACGGTCTTCTCCGTGTCGTAAAGGTCCGCGCCGTAGTGAAAGACATTGTAGTAGTCCTTTCCCGTGTAGGCCTTGAGCTTGTCCAAGGGAATGGAGCTGGCACCGGATGCGCCGACGATGAAATTTTTGTACTGTTTTTCCTCTTGGTGGGTCTTTAAGTAGGTGATCTTCGCCGTGCGGGGATTTTGCGTGTAGTCGTAGCCGTACCAACGAAACAGAGGGTCGCCGAAGACATTAAAGGGATCGGTGAGCCCATTGAAGGCGGCGATGGCAATAAAAATCCCTAGGGCGATGAGTAAAAACAGCCGATTAAATTGTTTCGTCTTCTTTTCCATAGTTCACCTAGTAGTTTCTGTAAATAAATTCCACGGAGCGGTAGCCTTGGGCGTAGACGCCGAAGTAGAGAATCACCGCCATGGCGCCGAAGATAAGGGCCGCCTTCACCGGCATCTTGGCGGAAAGGATCCGCTCCGTCACATCCACGCCCCGCTCTTGAATCGACGAGATCACGGCCACGACGAGAAAAGCCAGACCGATAACGGCAAAATCCTTCGGCTCCACACCGAAATCCCCGTGGCGGAAGCTGAAGTCCCGAAGGGTTTTTTTCAGCATGAACATCGCCTGGGAAAAACTGCCGGAGCGGGTGAAGTAGCGGCCGATAAAGACCAAAAAGGAGGTGCGGATCACCTGAAATGCCCGGTAGGGCGCCTTCTGATCGTCGATGGAGAGGGCTTTTTTCACCGCGTTAAATCGCCGCTCGAAGAGAAGGGACAGAGAGATCAAGGTCCCGTTGTAGAGGCCGAAGGCGATGAAATTAAAGCCGCCGCCGTGCCAAATGCCGATGAGCAAATAGACGATGTAGGTAGAGATGGTTAAGGTAAGCACCTTGCCGCCGTGGCGTCCCAAAATCCGGCGGGATTTTTTGTTGATGGTGCCGAAGGTCTTCGTCAAAGACAGGGGGAAGAACACGTAGTCCCGCATCCACGCCCCGAGAGTAATGTGCCAACGGCGCCAAAAGTCCGTAAGGGACGTGGCGAAAAAGGGCCGCTTAAAGTTTTCCGAAAGCTCCACGCCGAAGAGATAGGCCACGCCTCTTGCGATGTCGATGCCGCCGCTGAAGTCGCAGTAAATCTGAATGGAGTAGAAAATAATGGCGATAAACACGAAGCCGCCGCCGAAATCGTCGGGATGATCGAAAATCCCCGACACCACGAGGGCGGCGCGATTGGCGATAAGGAGCTTTTTAAAATAGCCGTAGAGCATGAGAAGAAGGCCCCGGCTAAAGGAGAGGCTATCTGCCTCCGCCCGGTAAAGGTCCTCGGAAATGGCGTCGTAGCGGGAGATGGGCCCCTGCACGATTTGCGGAAAAAAGGACAGATACAGGGCGTATTTTAAGAGATTGTCCGCCGGCGGGTATTTCTTCCGGTACAGGTCGATAATGTAGGATGTGGCCTGAAAGGTGTAGAAAGAAATCCCCAGGGGAATGGCGATCTTAAAGGCGGAAAGATCCGTAAATTTCACCAAGGACAAAAGGCCGAAATTCACGGCCAGCGTGGCGAATAAAAGGGCCTTGTTCTTGGTTTTGTAGAGGATTTTTCCCGCGAAGTAGGTGGTGAAAATGGCCGTAAACAGATAAAAAAACGCCCTGATGTCGTAGAGCGCGTAGTACATAAGGGAAGCGACCAGTAAGACTTGCCACTTGCAACCGACGACGCGATAGATGACGACGAAGAGGGCGACAAATAAGAGAAAGGAAAGTTCGGTAAAGGCCATTATAATTTGTCGATAAACTCGGCGATGGTATTGACAGACTCAAAATTTTCCGGCAAGAGTTCCGACACGTCGATGGTAATGTCGAAGGCATCTTGCAGCTCCAACACCAGGCTCACCATGTCGAAGGAATCCAAAATACCTTCTTCGATTAAATCCGTATCTTCTTTCACCACTTCGCCGGTGATGCTTTCGATGATTTCAATGATTGATTCTTTCATAGCTCCTCCTTCGATTCTTTCCCATTATACAATTAGCCGCCGGTTATTTCAATTCCGGTGCGTAGACCATGACCGCCGAGTGAAAGCCGTCTTTTCGAAAGCCCGCCTTTTCGTATAAATCCGCGGCCCCGCCCTCGCTATCGGTCCACACCGTGGCCCGCTTTTTTTCGATGCAGGCGGCCACGTAGTGCTTCACCATTTCAAGGGCCAACCCCTTGCCCCGAGACGAAGGTGCCACGTACAAATGCTCGATGGTCTGCTCCGTCGGGCTTAAAGAATACTGCAAAAAGCCCGCCTCGGGAATCCCGATAACGCGGCCTTCTCTTACATCCCTCTCGATCTCATCCATGGATTGATGATTTCCCGAAACGGGATCGAAGGCGGCGATGCCCCGGGCCACGAAGTCCCCGTCGTCCAAAGTCACGACGCGGGGAGAAATTTCTCCCAATCCTTCTTTCAGACGAAGGCGCAGGCGCATTTTATAAAGGCGAAAGCCCACGGCCTCGGCGGCGGATGTGTCCGGCCGGCGACCGACGATTTCTGTGACCAACGTCTCGTTCAAATCCAAAGGCTTCTGCTCCTTTAAGTAATAGGTCACGTGCCATCGGTCGTTTTTATTCGTGCCGATGTAGAGATCCCCGTCGTCAAAATAGCGCAGATCCTCGAGCTCCTCTACATAGCGGCGGCGGTTCATGTAGTCGTTGTTCACGCTCCCCTTGTAAGCAGCCAGGCGCGCGTCCAAGTCACTTTCATCCTTAAAGGGCACCATGTTCATAGGCTTCCTCCAATGCCTTTCGGTCGATTTTTCCGTTTCGCGTCGTCGGCAGCGACGCCACGTGGATAAAGCGGTCCGGAATCATATAGGCGGGCAAATGGGCCTTGAGCCCCTTGCGAAAATCCATGCGGGAGAATTCTTCCCCGGTATAGACGGCGACGATCCGCTCTTTTTCGCGGTCGTAGAAACACATGCCGTCTTTGATGCCGAAGGCGAAAAGGGCCCGCTCCACTTCCCCCAATTCGATGCGGTAGCCGTGGCGCTTGATCTGATCGTCTTCTCGGGCGAGAAATTCGATTTCGCCTCGCCCATTTCTTCGCACAATGTCTCCCGTGCGGTAGACGATCTCCGGGTAGCGGCTGTTCAATGGATTTTGCACGAAGGCGGCCTTCGTCTTTTCCGGATCGTTGTAGTAGCCGTAGGCCACCCCCATGCCCCGCACCACCAGCTCGCCCTTTTCAGCGGGCACATCGCCGTCTAAAATCATTAAATCCATATTCTCGCAGGCCCTGCCGATGGGAATCACTTCCCCGGGGCCGAAATCCCGATCCACCTTGTAATAGGCGCAGTCCACGGTGGTTTCCGTAGGCCCGTAGAGATTAAAGTAATCCGCCGAGACGGCGTCGCGCCAGACCTTCAATTTCTCCGCGGAAAAAGCCTCCCCGGCAAAGGCCACCACCTTCAAATGCTCCGGCACCGCGGCGTCGAAGACCTTGGAATTGGCCAGGAGATTCATGGCGGAGACGGACCAGAGAATGGCGGTGATCTTGTGTTCGTTTAAATACTCCACGGCCTTCACGGGAAAGAGAAATAGCTTTTTGTCCATTAAATGCACCGTGGCCCCTTCTCCCATCATAAGGGCCAGCTCCTTCACCGACGCGTCAAAGTACAGGGGCGTTTGATTGGCGATGTTAAAACTTGCATCGATGCCCAAAGCCTCGGGGATCCAGTCCATAAAATCCACCACCATCTTTTGGGCCACCACCACCCCCTTCGGCGCCCCGGTGGAGCCGGAAGTAAAGAGGACGTAGCAGGGATCGGCGTCGATGATTCCGTCCCTGAGGCGATTGACATCCACCGCCCCCGTCGCCTTCGCCTTCGATGAAATCGCCGTAAGATTTAAGGATTCAAAGCAATTTTTTTTGTGAAAAATCCCCGCCTCGGCCTCGAGCTTTTCGGCGATTTGCTCCATGCGCCCCGCCGCTTCCTCGTCGCTTACGGGCACGTAAAAATTCCCCGAATAGAGCACGGCCAAATAGGCCACCACCGTCTCGATGCGCCGATTCACGGCGACGAGAATGGGCTTACTTTCCGCGCCGGTTGTTTCGTAAAGGACCGCCGCCAAATCCATGGCCTCTTTTCTCAGTTCGGAAAAGGTAATGGACCGCACGCCGTCCACCAGGGCGATTTTATTTTTATGACCTTCTACGGTCTGTTCAAATTTGTCGATAACTAACATAAACACCTCGGCTAAATTCTACCACGTATCAAAACCCCTGACCACAATCCTCCTTTTCCTTACGAAAAATCGAGCAGGCAAAAGCTTGCTCGATAAATGGCCTTTGTGTTCAATTCGATTTGCCTTTGTTCGACGAAAGGCACTACTGCTTTTGTACCTCGTCTTCTTTTTCGTCCTTTCCCTCGTTTTTTTCCGCCGCCTTATTATAATCCACGGTCTCCAGGGCATAGGGAAGCATAATCAAAATCACCAGAATAAAAAGAAGACGCAACTCATACTCTTGACTATCCATTCCGCCTTGCGAAAGGGCAATCCACGGTTTCCACGCCAATAAGCCTAAGAAAAACAGGCTGATGGCATAACCGATCTGCTTAAAATCTTTTTTCATAAAATCACCTCATTGATGAAACTTTCTATTGTCTTCCGAGTCACGCCCCTGCACCCCGCTCCATGACAAAGCGGAGAATGGTAACGATCAATAGCAGAATTGCCAAGACGCGGGTAATTTTTCGATCGTGTTTTGCCAGCCACGGGTACTTTGCTAACCACGCCTTCTCATCGGATAAGTAAAGCGGCAAGGTAGCGAAGGTGTATAAGGTAAACAACACCGTGATCATCAGTTGAATTCGTGCGATAGTCATAAGAGCTCCTTTCTTTTCGTCTCACTACTATAACGTTTCACGAAGGAAAAACTGTACAGTCTTTTTGAAATTTTTATTTCTTTTCACGGATGGATTCGGCCATTTTTATTAACTCATCCACCGTCACATCTCCATCAAGTATGAAAATATAATCTTCTTTTTCTATCGTAATGGAATTTGAAAACCCTTCACGTTTGGACACATAGAGGAATGCTTCATTTTTTCCTATGTTTATTTTTTTTCTTTCTCCGTTTTCATTGTCTTCTCCAATGGTAAATGCACCGTCTTTTGCGACGCACTCAAAGCTAAAGCTTTTTCCTTTCTCGTTCTCAAAAAATGTAATTTGATATCCCTCATCTAATTTTTCAATTTTAGATACCTTAAAGCCTTTCGGAACATAGGTGATGTCCCAGTCTTTTTTCTCTATCTTCTCTTTTTGGGTAAAGTGAATGGCGGTGTGGTCGCTAAACCACGCTTCCACATAGGATTGCATTTGGGCCAGCACGTCGCCGTGAAAGGCAAAGAGGCTCACAAGGCCGATCCCCGCCACGAGAAGAACGGCGGCGGCTTTTTTTAAGGGATTTTTCTTTTTGCTTTTTCCGATGGCCTTGAGAATTTTTCGGTCGGTTTCAAAGGAGGGGGTGTGGACACGATCGTGGTCACTTGTCCACTGCTCTTCGAGGGTGCGGATCTCTTCTTCCGCGTTTTTCTCCATGGCGTTTTTTATCCAGAGATCAAATTGACGATCATTCATTTTCCCCCTCCTCTCCCAGTAATTTTCGCAATTTTTGTTTGATTCGATAGAGCTTCACCTGAACCAAATTGGTGTTTATGGCCAGTTCTTCTGCGATTTCTTTGTAGGATTTCTCTTCAAAATACTTTAGGTATAGGATCTGTCGGCCCAGGGGATCTACTTTTTTTAATGCATCTCGGGCCATTTTCTCCCGCTCTTTTTTAAGATAGGTCGCCGACAGGTCGTCGAATGCATCGAAGGCGCCATTGGACGCATCTCGGGCATGATTCGCCCATTTTTTCTCTCTTCGCAGGCGATCGATGCATTTGTATTTCATCATGGTAACGGCTACTTTTCTGAATTCGTCGTCGGAAAGATCGGCGTAATTGGCTTTTCTCTCGATGATGGCGAGAAAACATTCCTGAAGGACGTCTTCCGCCTTTTCTTTTGATCCCAAGATTTTGCTTCCGTAGGCCGTAAGGAAGGCTTTTTGCTTCTCGTAATGGTCTTCGATTTTTTGATTGAATCCTTCGTCTCTTCTGTCCTTTAAAAGCAAGGGGCGCCCTCCTTTCTCTTTTATTAAAGCAAAGCAGATGGAAAAATACAATATTCGCGCCCCTGCCCTCAGAAATTTTTACGGGCACAAAAAAACAAATCCCGAAGGCATCGAAATTTCAGAGTGATGACAAAGGGAGGGAGAATCATCCGATTCACCCTCTCTTTTTTGTGTCATCAAACAGCATTCGCCTCAATTATAGTAAAATAGAAAAAAGGAGGCTTATCCTCTCCTCCTAAGCAAAAATAGCAACGCATAGTAGCTATAAAAAAGCAACTCTCCAATCATTTCACATAATATTGGTAAACCGTAAAATATTATTATGTGATGTGACGGAGAGTAGATAAAAAAACACGACCTATGGATTTTTCGTTTGGGGCATCCTTGCGGAATGCCAGAGAAAAACGAAACTATAAGAGAGAACAGATTGCGGAGCGTGCAGAAATCAGTCCTCGTTTTTTAGCGGCCATAGAAAGCGGCAGGCGCAAGCCGAGCCTGGATGTCCTGATTCGCCTTGTCAATGCCATTGGCGCTTCTTTTGATGAGATTCTTGCACCGCAGGTGAACGCAGACAGCGAAATCGTTGACCGGATCATGCGGTTGGTTCCACAATGCAGCCAGCGGGATCAGGAGTTGCTGCTTACCCCGGTTGACAAAATGCCGGATACCAAAGAGAAGAAAGCTGACAAATAATGCGGTCGGGTGTATTGCCCGGCCGCATTGCTCTGTCCGTTACTGTATGGGCCAACTATTTTCCCTTTTGAGAAGAATAGTGATCCCGAAGTTTCTCAAAGGATTCTATACTGATATTGTGTTCCATCCGGCAGGCGTCGTATTCCGCTCTCTTGGGATCAACGCCTGCGGCGATGAGCTTGTCGCGGAAGAAACAGTGCCGCTCGTAAATTTTCTCAGCAACTTCGCGACCCATATCGGTCAGATGGAGAAAGCGATCTTCATCCATTGTGAGAAAGCCGCCATCCCGTAAAGCCGCTACCGCATAGCTCACGCTGGGCTTTGACACCTCCATGTGCCGGGACACATCCACGGAGCGTACCTTGCCTTTCTTTTTCTGGATTACCAACACAGCCTCCAGATAGTCCTCGCCGGAAGCGTACAGTTTTTTACCGGGAGGCATTGACTGCACCTGCTTCTTGCTCGCGGGAGAAGAAAGCCCATAAGAGACTCTCAGCCTCCCCGTCCATAGGTCGGTGCCACAGCACCTTGCTCCCCTGAATGAACAACAGGTAGGTGCAGCATTTATAAATAAGTTCCGGGTCATGTGTAATCAGGAACAGGCTCTTTCCCAGTTCTTTCAGGCGGTTTAAGTTGTCTGATACCTCCAGCATATGCCGGTAATCCAATCCGCTGGTAGGCTCGTCAAATATCAGGATCTTTTTGTCCGAGGCTATTGCACTGCCAATCGCCACCCTCTGTTTTTCACCGCCTGACAGGGACATGGGGTGCAGCTTTGCCTTCTCCAACAGGTCAAGGCTTGTCAGTATCTCCTTGGCGCAGGCTGTGTCTGCTTTCTCGTCCTCGCCATCCATACTAAGTAGCAATTCGTCCATCACATCTTCCGTGAATAGCTGATGATTTACATCCTGCATGACCATATAGGAGATATGCCTGCGCTGCTTCGCGTCATAGGAGGCCCCATCCATTTCAAGCACACCTCTCGCTTTTTTATCTAGACCGCACAGACACCGGGCGAAGGTGGATTTTCCTGCGCCGTTGTATCCGATGATGCCGATAATCTCGCCTTGAGGCAAGTTTAGGTCTGGAACATCCACATTGAGGGGGCCGTGCTTTTCATAGGAGAACCGGAATCCTTTGATATGCAATTTCGGAGCGGTCGGTTTGGGGGCAGCCTCTGGGGACAGGTGGAATGGGTCCAGTGCCCGTAACCCCATCCCCTGCAATTCATCGGGCGATAATTTTTGAAACTCCGCCCCGGTAAATTCCCGTACAATACTTCCATGCTTCATATAGAGAATTCGATCTGCATAGGGAACGAGATAATAAAGTCGGTGTTCCGCGACAATCACAGTCTTTTTCTCTGACTGCCAGTGCCGAATCACACCAATCAAATCTTCGATAGTGGCAATATCTAGGTTGGAGGATGGCTCGTCCAGTACAAAGATATCCGGGTGGATTGCATCGGCAGAGGCACAGGCGATTTTCTGTTTTTCTCCGCCGGAGAGAGCAAACAAGCTCCTGTTCAGCAGCTTTTCCAGCTTGAGGCTGCGGGCAGTCTCTTCCAGGCGCTCCCGCATCTCCGGGACCGGCAGGGCCATGTTTTCACACCCAAAAACGATCTCACTGGTGGTATCCACATTGTAGAATTGTGTTCTTGGGTTTTGGAATACAGATCCCACCCGTTGCCCGATTTGATAAAGAGGATAGTCTTTTAACTCTTTCCCATCTAAAAGGACTTGCCCGGTCAGCTTCCCGCCGTAATAATGCGGGATCAGGCCGTTGATTAGCCGAGTCAGGGTCGTCTTGCCGCAGCCGGACTCTCCGCAGAGCAGGATGGTTTCGCCATCCTGGATTGTCAGATTGATATGGTTCAGGTTATTTTGGGTTTCTCCGCTCTCATAAGAAAAGGAAACATCTTTCAATTCGATCACAGTATCACCTCCTTACCACGGCCTGAAAAAGTATGTGGAGAGCAGTGCGGCTCCGGCAATCAACACCACCAGTAGATCCCAGCCAGTAAAACCGACCTTTGTGATATTGGTGCGCTGGACCGGGTTATCCAGGCCGCGGGTCAGGGCCGCCGCAGAGAGATCATCCCCGATTTTGACCACCGAGATCATCAGGGGAATAAAACGGTATTCAATCAGAGCGGCGGGGTTTTGCCAGAATTTCTTTGTTCCGAACTGAACCTCACGCATTCGCATGGCATCTTTGATGGCTGCCGACTCCTCTTGCATAGTGGGGATGAATCGAAACAGGACGGAGAGTGGAATAGTGATCTGCCGCCCAATGTGCATCCGGCCCAGCGCGGTAATGCACTCGCTGGCCGTAGTGGATTTGATGATGTAGGCCCCCATCACATAGGCCGGAAACAGCCGCAGGACCAGCCCCACCAGCAGGACTACCAGCATATTGACGATCATGGGGAACTGGACTGAGTTCTGGATGGCCTGCACAAACAGCCCGACCACAAACAGGCAGAAGAACACGGTTGCCGTTTTATACTGCCGATTAGTCAACAGCAGGATAAATGGGATCATCGCTACCGCAATCATAAAGGCGGTGTGGCTGTATAGGAATTCTGCAGTAGCGACAACGGCCATTAGCAAAAGCTTGGTTCGTGGGTCTAAGCAAAAGCCTGTTCTGTTTTCAACAACTGCTTGAAGCTGCTCCATTACACAATTCCCGCTCTTTCAAAGTGTTTTTTCAGCATTTTACGGCCCAGAAGCGCGCCCAGAATACCGCCCACAAACAGCAGCGCAAAGCCCACATACATCATCCGGGAGGGCATCATGGATTGCAAAGTGTTTGCGTACTGATCACCCATGGAGGTGTGAATGTTTTTCCAATATGCTTCACCGGCAAACCAGAGATTGGCGGGGCAGCCCATGAAGCCGAAGCAAAAGCAGGCATAGCTCAGAACAGTGACCTTAAATTTCTGATAGCCGCCGATTTTGAGCACGACATCGCTTAGAAAACCGCCGAGAAACCAGCCGAGCAGGCCAATCCATCCATAACCAATGAGGTAGAAGAAAATACCACCAATAGCGCCAGTAATGGTAAGCATTCCGAATTTTCTGATTTTCGTGTAATACAGCATCATAGGGATGCCGCAAACGATCGGCCAGATCAGGAACAAGAACGGGTATACTACCGGCAACGCAGTCAGCAGTCCAACAACAAAGAAAACAACCAAGGTCATGGCAGAATAGATGCCGATGTTAATAAGATCTTTACCTGTGAGCTTATTTGTATTTTCCATTTTCAAAAAGTCCTTTCCATATAATTAGATAAATAAATAAGTAACAAAAATTTCTTTATACAAAAGCAATGCTACAGACGCACCTCCTAGATAGATAGTTAGACAACGCTAACTTATGGTTAAAAATTTTGGGGATCAAATCCCCAAAACGGTTTGCCACCCGGAACTGAAAAAAGTGGCTAATGTATGAGCGTATTTTATCGCAGCATCTTTTGAATAATTGTGCAAGACAATTTCTGCGATAGATGAATAGTAAGAATGAACGAGCATATGCCACTCGTCATCCTCCAGATCATGTACGGAAACTCCGCGATCTTTCAGCTCTGCTATTAGCTTTTTTGTCTCCCGAACATCGGAACGCACCACATCATCCAGAAAAGATGCATATTTTGTGCCGGCAGACTGCATCAGCAGCAATTTGAATACATCGAAATGTTCGTAAATGTATTCGATAATCTGACGGATCGTGTCCTCCGACAGTTTCCAGAGCTGCTTTAATTCATCCGTCCGGGCCAATTCAAAGTGCTTGGCAACAGAATCGGAATACATCTCTGATACCGCCTGAACTACCGGCTCTACAAGTTCGCCAAACAAAGCCTCTTTATCCTCAAAGTGATTGTAAAAAGCCCCGTTTGTCACATGAGCAGACTTGCATATTTTACGGATACTGGCGCGTTCAAACCCGTTTTCCAGAAAATGTTTTTTTGCACAGGCTAAAAGATTTTCATGGGTTTGTTGAAAATCCATTGACATTTCTATCCCTCATCCTATACTTAAATTACACTGTAATATTACATCGTAATTTACGTTATAGCACGGTTACACGAAAAATGCAATACCTTCCTTGCATTTTGTGGCCTGAAAGGAGACTTTCTTATGTTCCAAAAAGAGCCGGGTGCAATCCGCCAACTATTTGCTTTTGTCGGTGAGAGTAATGGAAAAATGCGCATTTCTATTCTTCTTGCTGTGTTGGGAGAGATATTTGGTATCGTACCATTTCTAATGGTGGCACTGTTGGCAGATGAACTCTATCACGGTACAGCTACTCCGCAGAGCGTTTTGTTTTTCAGCGGAATTGCTGCCATATGTCAGATTATAAAAATGCTTCTTACATGGCGTTCCTCTCTTATTTCCCACAAAATCTCTTTTACGATTTTGAAAAATGTCCGTGAAGCGATTACAGATCGGATGGCAAAAGTCCCAATGGGTGTTATGCTGGAAACGCCCACAGGAACTTTCAAAAATTTGATTGTAGACAATGTTGCAAAGCTGGAAGATTCTATGGCACATTTTATGCCAGAGCTTCCATCAAATATTGCGGCACCGTTGTGCAGCATCCTCCTGATTTTCATCCTGGACTGGCACATGGGGCTTGCATCCCTAATCACAGTTCCACTGGGTATTCTCTTTTTTGCTGCTATGATGCGCGGTTATGGCCCCCGAATGGAGAATTATATACGCTCTGCGAATAATATGAATAGTTCTTTAGTGGAATACGTCAACGGCATTCAAGTCATTAAAGCCTTTAATCGCTCTGCTTCTTCTTATGGAAAATACTCGGAATCTGTCAACTATTTTCACGATTCCACAATGGAGTGGTGGAGCCAATGCTGGTTCTGGAACGCCGCAGCGAGGGCCGTTCTGCCCTCTACTCTTTTGGGTACATTGCCGGTTGGCGCATGGCTCTATATGGAAGGAACGCTTTCACTCCCCGTATTTTTAATATCTTTAGTCGTTCCGCTGGGGTTTATTGCTCCATTGATGAAAGTGTCTGAAGCGATGGAGCAAGTCAGCATGATAAAAGGTAATTTGGAGCAAGTAACAGCTTTCCTAAAAACCCCGGAACTTGTCCGGCCCTCTGAACCTGTATCTTTGGGAGAACGTACTTACCAATTCGAGAATGTACATTTCGGTTATAAAGAAACCGAAGTTCTCCACGGTATTTCTTTTCAAACCAGACCCGGCACTATGACGGCTATTGTTGGGCCTTCCGGGTCCGGTAAATCCACGATTGCGAAACTGATGGCTGGTTTTTGGGATGTGACTTCCGGCTCTGTGCGTTTCGGCGGCCAGGATATTCGTCAAATCCCCTTTGAGCAATTGATGGGTGAAATCAGTTATGTGGCACAGGACAATTACCTATTCGACAAATCCATTCGGGAAAATATCCGCATGGGTAATCCGGCAGCAACAGATGAAGAAGTGGAAGCTGCCGCAAAAGCTGCTAACTGTCATGACTTTATTATGCAGTTAGAGCAGGGATATGACACACTGGCCGGTGATGCCGGAGATCGTCTTTCTGGCGGGGAGCGCCAGCGTATTACGATTGCGCGGGCCATGCTAAAACCGGCATCCGTAGTCATTTTAGACGAGGCCACTGCCTATGCTGATCCGGAAAATGAGGCACTCATTCAACAGGCAATCAGTAAATTAGTGGCTGGAAAGACATTGATTGTTGTAGCGCACCGTTTGAATACGATTCGCAATGCCGACCAAATTCTGGTTGTGGCAAACGGAAATATTGCAGGCCGTGGGACACAAGAAGAACTTCTCCGGGAATGCCCCATCTATCAAAAGATGTGGCAAGATTATGCCGGAACCATAGAAGAAGCAGACATAAAAGGAGGAGTGGAAAACCATGTTTGAAATGATACGCCGAATTTTTAAGATTGCGGGTAGAAGCCGAAAGAAAATCATCGTTGGCATCACATTTAATATTCTCAAATCCTTTTTCAATAGTTTTATGATGTTCGGTGTTTTTTGGATTTTATTGCATTTAGAAAATCTTACACCCACTATTATCCTGCAAGCCTTTGGCGTTGTATTAGGAAGTGTTATCGGACGCTTTTTCTTCCAATGGATGTATGACCGTACCATGAGTGGAACGGGATATGATATTTTCCGTGATTATCGTCTGGAAATAGGAGAAAAATTGAAACAGGCTCCTATGGGCTACTTTTCAGAGCAAAATTTAGGAACTATTCAGACAATACTTACTACGACGATTGCGGATTTAGAGGGTTACTCCATGCTTGCAATCGAGCAGATGACAAGCGGTGTTGCTATGGCAGCTCTCATGTCAATTATGATGTTCTTTTTCAACCCAATTATTGCTATTTTGAGTCTGATCGGGCTATTATTAGGTTTACTCGCTCTTCGTTGGGTCCGCAGTAGAGCCGCGCAATATACCCCCATTTATCAAGAAGCACAGGAAAATCTGGTGAGTAAATCAATGGAATATATCCGAGGGATTTCTGTTTTACGCTCTTTCTCCAAAGGTGAGGAAGGACAACGAGAAGTACGCAGCGCATTTCAAAAAAAGTGGGATGCAGATTATGGGCAGGAAAAAGCCACAGCCGGAGTTCTTCGTTTTTATATTCTGGTATATAAGCTCATGAGCTGTGTGCTGATTTCTGTGGCAGCATTGATTTTCATGGCAGGAGAAATTAGTTTGCCGTATTGTTTGACTTTCCTGTTTTGTGCGTTTACGGTGTACTCTGATTTGGAAACTATGGGAAACAGTGCTTTTTTGAGCAAGAAAATA